>DCNF01000056.1:3404-3694 GCA_002322035.1 Geobacter sp. UBA1603 | reverse complement strand
TACCTTTCTCCCCACGGCAATACCGAACTCATGGCCAAGGCGGTGGCCGAAGGTGCATCCGTGGACGGCGTCGAGGTTATCAGCTACCATATCAATCACTTGAGCACGGCCGAACTGCGCAACCTGATGGAGGAAGCCAGCGCCTTTATCTTCGGCATCCCGACCATCGCCCGCGATATTCCGCCGCCGGTCTGGGAGCTGTTTGCCTACCTGACCACAGTCAAACTCAAGACCAACATCGCCGGCGTGTTCGGCAGCTACGGCTGGAGTGGTGAAGCCTGCAAAATGGG
>DCNF01000056.1:1321-3227 GCA_002322035.1 Geobacter sp. UBA1603 | reverse complement strand
GGAAGAGCTGGCGTTTGTGCAGAATGTATGCAACGGGCGACCCATTCGGGGCGCCCGTTGCGTTTGTGATGCTACCGAAGACTGCCTACAGCAAACAGGAACGTCGAGTCAGGAACAGTTGAAAGCTGGATGCGGTCCGAGTAGATGAAAGCGGTTCCACTCTCTTTCGTATGGTGTGAACGGAGAGCGGTAAGCCGCTGCTTCTGGTATGCGTCCATGCTCTTGTAGATGACGGCGAAGGCCGAGGCGTACTCATAGGACATCTCGCCATCAAGCTCGCCGTAGCGTCTGCCAAGCGCCAGCACATCCTTCTCTGACGGGCTCTCGCCCCGCAGGAAACTACGCAGCTTGACAGATATGGCGCGGAGGACCGAAACGACCTCGTTCAGAGTGCTGCGCTGCATGGCGAGAATGGTGGTAAGCCGGGTTTTCTGGGAGTTGTTAAGCAAATCAACGAACGCCGCTCCGGAATCTCCGGTCAGCGAGGTGGAAATATCGTAATCCTTCTGCCCCATGGCCGGCAGGTCCTTCAGGTAGAATCCGCCAAAATAGGTGCCATGCCGTTCCGGGCAGAAGTAGACGTCAGCCTCAACCGAGCCGGCGTACCAGCTGAAAAATTCGCTGGCCAAGGTCATGTAGCCGACGCTTACGAGCTTGGAAGCGCCGCGCGGGCGCAGTTGACGGACCTCTTCGCGATCGATTGCCGGCCAGGTGTTGAAATTCCCGAATTTCATCTTCGCCAGAGCGGCTTTCTGCTGGCTGGTCAGGCTTCGTGCCACGGCGCCGAATACCGTGGCGCGTTTGTATGCCAGTTGTGCGTCCAGCACGAAGATGTCGCCAGTGTATTTTATCACCGCCTGACGGCTCAATGTTTTTCCGGCAGGCGCTGCGCCGTCCAGTTCACGGTGGAAAGCCGCCACCAGCGGGAAGCGTTTACGTGAGATCTCTTCCAGCAGCGGCTCCTGCTCGCGGGCAGCCTGCTCGAACAGAGCACGTTGCTCGTTAGAGAGCAGTTTCATTACATTGCCGGCGACCCGGTCGAGGAATATCGGGTTATGCCCCTTGCCGGCGGCATCGATGTCGCGCATATACTGGAACCCGAAAAAGTCGGCCACCTTACCCGGCGGGATGAAGGTGGAGGCGCCAAAGTCGCCGGTCATGAAGGCAAGTCCGCTGTAGGCGATGGTATGTAACTGGGCCTGGTCGGACATCGCCTGCTCGATGGAATACTGCTGCAGTCCACCCCTTTCCGCTCCCCTTCCGTTGTCTCCGCGGCGCGCTTCTCGATTCCCTTCACGGGGGGGAGGAGGCAGGTTGCCGTCGTCGCGGCAGGGAGCGCGATCCCATGCCAATGCAATAGATGCGCAGAGAAATATGTTAATAGCGATGAGCGCTGTTTTCGTTTTCATGGCGGTATCTCCTGTCGGATTTATTCGATACTGTTGATACTGCTCATGGTAGCTTCCCACAAATATTATTCGAGTTATTGAACTCCTGCCCCGGACAGTTATTTCATCGTTGAGGTGGTTGCCCGGATCGTATTCATGTCATGCGGTTTGCAGGCATAGTACTTCTGGTCTGGAGTGTGGACGCACACACCCTGTTTTGTGCCGTTAGGACCGGTGACCTGACACGCCGTCCCTTCCGATTTTCCGCTGCAGGCGCTTATGGCTGATTCCGGCGGCACTCTTGATGGTCTATTTCCCGTTCCCTGGTTCTGTTGCTGCCCCTGTTGCGGCTGGTTGGTATTATCGGCGGCAAAAATATTGGCCGATACCAGCATCAACACAACAATGAAACATGTTCCCATTATTTTCGCTAACATGACGTTTCTCCTTTTGGTTGAGATATCAAGATGTGGGATCCCCTTCCGGCGGGAAGGGGATCTGGCTGCCGTACATCCGGT
>DCNF01000056.1:712-1229 GCA_002322035.1 Geobacter sp. UBA1603 | reverse complement strand
GGGCGGTTGCATCGGAGATCACAGCCGAATAGAGGTACGGCGTGGCGGTATAGGTGAAGTCGAAGCTGGTGCCGTCGGCATAAGTTCCCTTTATGATCGATGCCCGCAGCGCCATGAGTTTGGTTTTCTGGTCGGCTGTCAGGGTCTTGTAGACGTTGGCCATCACCGTTGCGTAGTTGTAGTTGTTCTCGCCGTCAAGCTCCCCGTAGGTTCCCGACAATGCCAGAACCTGGGCTTTTATTGAACCGTCTGTGTCTGTGGATGTAAGAAGAGTGCGTAGCAGTGTGGCGATCTTTGTCCGGATAGCGACGATATTGTTCTGCACGCCGCTGGAAAGGGTTGCGGTATTGGCGTACAGATTATTCCGCTGGGTGTTAACCAGGCTCGACATCAGAGCGGCTTGAGTGGAATTTACATACCCGTAGGTGCTGTCGCTCAAGGCCCGGCCTGCGGTGGCGGTAAGCTGCTCGTTGATACTATAGCCTTCGTGGCCGATGGCCGGGGCATCCTTCATAAT
>DCNF01000056.1:314-680 GCA_002322035.1 Geobacter sp. UBA1603 | reverse complement strand
CGAGCCGAAATAGGTGCCGTGACGTTCAGGGCAGAAGTAAACATCAGCTTCGATTGATCCGGCGTACCAGCTGAAGAGGTCGCTGGCGTAGGTCATGATCGCCACCATGTCAACATCCTTGCCAAGCGCCTGCTTTCTTGTGTCCAAAGCTGATTTGATCGGGTCGATGCTGGTGTCAGGCCATGACTTCCACCCCTTGCCTTTCATATTTGCCAGGTATGCCTTCTGGGTCGTCGAGAGCGAATTGAGCACCGATGCATAGAGCACGGCACGGTCATAGCTGACCTGCCCGTCGATGAGATACAGCTCTTTGGAGGCTGCCTTCACCGCTTCGAGGCTCAAACCGGTGGTGCCGCTCGGAATGTC
>DCNF01000056.1:0-262 GCA_002322035.1 Geobacter sp. UBA1603 | reverse complement strand
AGATGCTTTCATCAACGGGAAGCGTTTGGCGCCGTAGGACTTGAAGTCGGCATCCTGGCTCTTTGCCAGAGTCGCCAGCTGTGCCATCTGGGTATCATTTAGGATGTACATGACGTTTTCTGCAACGCGGGTAAGGAAGCTGGTGTTGTGCCCCATGTTGTCAGGATCGTTGTCGCGCAGGTACTGGAATCCAGTATAGTCGGCGATCTTGCCCGGAGGGAAGAATGACTGGGCGCCGAGGTTCCCGGTCATCATTGCCATT
>DCNF01000047.1:22728-25169 GCA_002322035.1 Geobacter sp. UBA1603 | reverse complement strand
GATGACCTCGGGGAAGTTGTGGCCGGTGTCCACGTGCAGCAGCGGGAACGGAGGCGGCGCAGGATAAAATGCCTTGCGGGCCAGATGCAGCATGACCGCCGAGTCCTTACCGATGGAGTAGAGCATGACCGGGTTGGAAAATTCAGCCACCACCTCGCGGATGATGTGGATCGATTCGGCTTCAAGTTGTTGTAAATGGGTTAAATGTTGGCTCATGGTATTATCTCCTGTGCAGTCCACACTCTTTATGTTCCGGATTCTCCCACCACCACCGCCCCGCCCGGGCGTCCTCCCCCGGTTTTACTGCCCGGGTGCAGGGAGCGCAACCGATGGAGCGGTACCCCAGATCGAACAGCCGGTTCTTTGGAAGACGACGCTCGATGGTATAGGCCAGAAGTGTTTCTTCGCTCCAATCGATCAGCGGATTTATCTTAAAAATACCACCATTCAAGTCATCCCGTTCAATTGCCTGCAGCTCATTTCTGGTGACGCTCTGCTCCCGGCGCATACCGGTTACCCACCCTTTGAGTCCGTCGAGTGCCCTCGAGAGCGGTTCCACCTTGCGGATATGACAGCATTCATGCCGGTTCTCCAGCGATTCACGGAATGAGAACAGCCCCTTCTCCCGCTCCAGTTGCTCTACCGCTTCGTGCCGGGGGAAATACCAGTCGATCTTCAACCGGTAACGTTCTGACAGGGCCTCAGCAACTTCATAGGTCTCCTCATGCAGTCTGCCGGTATCGATAGCGAACACGCCGAGCTTGATTTCGGCCTGATGGGCGATATCAATGATCGCTACATCTTCAAGAGAAAACGAGCAGGCCAAAGATACAGGCCCAGCGGCAGATTCGACGCCTGTGCGGAGGATATCTGCGGGAGTGGCGTTATGGGGAGTTTCAGGAATTGTATTGTTCATTGGTTGCTTTCCTTTGGAATGCGATTTTTTTGTCCTGGCAAGGCTGTCGAGTGATGGTGAGGAGACGTAGCAGCGCTACGTCGCACGATCCTGCACGAAGACTTACGCAGCCAGGGCGGAAAAAGCGCGTTCCTCCATTTATATCTGGTAATCCTCCACGAAGACCCGTACTTGCCGCGGCCTGACGTAGACCTGTTCTCCCTGCTGCAGCCCGAGATTCTGGTAGGCATCCCTGGTCAGTTCCGCCTCGACAAACTCACTGTTACCATCTATCGCCAGCGTTACCCGTACCGATGGCCCCAGTTTCTGAATGTGCTTGATTTCAGACTTCAGAGCCGTTGAGTCAAGCGGACTCCGTTCGATCTCGATGTCGTGGGAACGGACGTAGGACACCGCATTCTGATCTGATGTCTGCTGGTGCAAACGGCCATGGAACAGGTTGACGTTGCCGAGGAAGTTAAGCACGAACGGATTGGCCGGATGTTCATACACCTGGTCGGGAGTGCCGGCCTGCTCTATCCGTCCCTTGTTCATAACAACGATGCGGTCGGCAACTTCCAATGCTTCTTCCTGGTCATGGGTGACGAAGACACTGGTGACATGAATCTCGTCGTGCAGCCGCCGCAGCCAGCGGCGCAGTTCGGCCCGCACCTGGGCATCCAGTGCACCGAACGGCTCATCCAGCAGCAGCACCTGCGGCTCCACCGCCAGGGCACGGGCCAATGCTATCCGCTGGCGCTGGCCGCCGGAGAGCTGGGCCGGGTAGCGTTTGGCCATCCCCTCCAGCTGCACCAGCCGGAGCAGTTCGTGGACCTTGTCCCTGATTTCACCTTTTGATGGCCGTGTGGCTTTAGGGCGGACATCCAGGCCGAAAGCTACGTTGTCGAAGACCGTCATGTGCTTGAACAGGGCATAATGTTGAAAGACGAAGCCAACCTTGCGCTCCCGCACATGGCTCTCAGTGGTGTCCTCGCCATTGAAAAGGATACGGCCCTGATCTGCATTCTCAAGGCCTGCAATGATCCTCAGCAGAGTGGTTTTGCCGGATCCTGACGGACCAAGCAGCGCCACCAGTTCGCCGGAGGGAATATCAAGGGTTACATCCTTGAGGGCGGTGAAGTCACCGAACTGTTTGGTTACGTTTTCGATATGGATACTCATAGTATTGTCCTGTCTATCAGTTATCGTTCAGCTGCCGCTGCATGTTCCATTCTGCAATTGTCTTCACCGCCAAAGTCACCAGGGCCAGAAAAGCCAGGAGCGATGCCACGGCAAAGGCGGCGGTGTAGTTGTACTCGTTGTAGAGGATCTCCACCTGCAAGGGCACGGTGTTGGTCATGCCGCGGATATGGCCGGAGACGACCGAGACCGCTCCGAATTCCCCCATGGCACGGGCGTTACAAAGGATTACACCGTAGATGATGCCCCACTTGATATTGGGGAGGGTCACCTTGAAGAAGGTCTGCAGGCCGCTGGCCCCCAGCACCATGGCCGCCTCTTCCTCGTCTCTCCCCTGGGCTTCCAT
>DCNF01000047.1:22134-22521 GCA_002322035.1 Geobacter sp. UBA1603 | reverse complement strand
GAGACCGAGAACGGCAGGTCGATCAGGGTGATCAGCAGGTTCTTGCCGGGAAAGCTGAACTTGGCGATGGCCCATGACGCCATGACGCCGAACACCAAGTTGAGCGGTACGGCCACGGCAGCGGTGATCAATGTCAGCTTGACCGCGGCCAGGGTATCCGGCTCTTTGAGCGCCTCCAGATAGAAAGACCACCCCTTCTCAAAGGCCTGGCTGAAGACCGCTGCCAGCGGCAGGGCCAGGAACAGTGCCAGGAATGCAAGGGCGATTGCGGTCAGCACCCAGCGGACCGGTGCCGGTTCGGTCACATTTTGAGAGTTTTTGTGGGACATGTTAACCTCGTTAAAACCGGATTATCATAATGCGTTCAGATTTGGGCCAGGTCCGGTT
>DCNF01000047.1:21950-22075 GCA_002322035.1 Geobacter sp. UBA1603 | reverse complement strand
CGGAGATGGCCTGAATATGAGCGCATTCATTCAGCGTACCTCCTGCTCCACTTCTGGAGGAGGTTGATAACCAATAGCATGACGAAGGATGCCAGCAGCATGACACTTGCCACGGCGGTCGCTCC
>DCNF01000047.1:20668-21856 GCA_002322035.1 Geobacter sp. UBA1603 | reverse complement strand
GGCATGTTGCCGGCGATGAAGATGATTGAGCCGTACTCTCCGACCCCTCGAGCAAAAGACAGGGCGAAGCCTGTCAGTACCGACGGGGTCAGTAGCGGAAACAAGACCCTGCGGAAAGTCTGCCAGCGGTTGGCACCCAGGCAGGCGGCCGCCTCCTCGATCTCGGTATCCAGTTCCTCTATCACCGGCTGGACTGTCCGCACCACGAACGGCAGGCCGATGAAGGTCATGGCGATGATGATGCCGAGCGGGGTGAAGGCCACCTTGATGCCGTGGGGTTCAAGATGTTTCCCAACCCAGCCGTTGGTCGAGTAGACCGTGGCCAGGGTGATACCGGCTACGGCTGTCGGCAGGGCGAAGGGAAGGTCCACCAGGGCATCAACCAGTCGCTTGCCGGGAAACGGGTAGCGCACCAGTACCCAGGCAACGAGCACGCCGAAGACGGCGTTGATGGAAGCGGCAGCCAGTGCTGCGCCGAAGGTGATCTTGTAGGAAGCCAGTACTCGTGGAGCGGCCACCGCTTCGAGGAACTCGTTCCAGGTGAGGCCAGCACTCTTGAATACCAGGGCCGAGAGCGGAATCAGCACCACCAGGGAGAGGTAGAGGAGCGTATAGCCCATGGTGGGGCCGAAGCCGGGCAGGACGTTGTTGTGTTTCGTAAAGAGTTTCATGGCGGTGTCTCTGGTTGTCATGCAAGGGGGAATGAAGCTGACGCAGCTGGCGCGAAACGGTGGGGCTTGTCAGTTCCAGTCACTTCCTCTTGCTCGGGATCATGATGAAACAATGAGAATCTTATTTTGAAACACGGAGTACACAGAGAACACAGAGTAAAATCTGAATAATCATGCATAAAGATTTTGTAATTCATGCGGTTGTTTTCAGGTGTCTCCGTGCACTCTTTTCCTCCGTGTTATTCTAATGTTTATTAAGCTACTTCTTGGCAGCGCCGGTGATCTGGTCGAAGATACCACCGTCACTGAAGTGTGTCTTCTGGGCCTTCTGCCAGCCGCCGAAAGCCTGGTCGATGGTGTACAGTTTTACCTTGGCCAGTTTGGTCGGGATTTTGGTGTTGATCGGGCGATAGTAGTGCTTGGCAGCGATTTTCTGTCCTTCGTCGGTGTAGAGGTACTTCAGGTATTCCTCGGCCACCTTGCGGGTTCCGCGTTTGTCGACCACCTTGTCGATGAC
>DCNF01000047.1:14351-20371 GCA_002322035.1 Geobacter sp. UBA1603 | reverse complement strand
GCGGCCAGGTAGTTCCAGCGTGCTCCGCCGGAGGTTTTGGGGTTCGGGGTGATGACCGATACGCCCGGCTTGACGAGATCATCCCAGTTCTTGATCTTTTTCGGATTGCCCTTGCGTACCAGGAAGACGATGGTCGATGTGTAGGGAGAACTGTTGTGGGGCAGTTCCTTCTGCCAGCCGGGGGCGATCAGCTTCTTATCGGCAATTGCATCGACGTCATAGGCCAGCGCCAGGGTGACCACGTCGGCCTGAAGGCCATCGATGACTGCACGTGCCTGCTTGCCGGAACCGCCGTGGGATTGTTTGATGGTGACCTTGTCACCGGTCTTCTTCTGCCAGTACTGGGCAAATGCATTGTTGAAATCGGCATACAGTTCACGGGTCGGATCGTAGGATACGTTCAGCAGCGTGACATCTGCGGCAAAGGCCGGAAGGGCGGTGACAAGTGCCAGGACGGCTACGGCCAGGGTTGTGAGGGTCTTTTTGATGAACATAATTAAATCTCCTTTGTCTATGTTTTTTATAGGTTGTTGCGGTAAAAAAAAGAGCGGTTCTTCATCTGCCACATTTTACCGCAACCGTTGTTACGCGACTCGCCCACGAACCGGTTACGCTAGGCATGACAATAACCACAACACACCGTTGCTGTCAAGAATTTATTTATATTATCTATGGACTTTATATTTTTATTATACTCTCGGCCAGACGCGGTGAAGTCCGCCATAATCCTGGGCGGGGGTGACATTCAAGAATAATGGTTCGCCCGGCACCACCTTCAAGGGCGCCGACCTCAAACCTGGTCTGGAAATACATACACATGGAAAGCAGCAATTCGGGCCAGGAGGAAAGACAGCAGCAGAGAAACCCCGGCGGCGCATTGAGAGGAGTCCTGAAAGGGTTGTTCTGACGCCAGACCGCTTTATCTGCGCCCTTAAAGTTCCATTTTCTGCTTCTGGAGCCGCTTGTAGTAGAAATTCTGCCCGTAGAGCACCGCGATCGGGTTGTGGCCCGTTACCCTGTCCTTGACAATCAGGGTGGTGACCGGAGCCTTTGAGTGCTTGTTAAACAACATGTCGTGACCGACGCACAGGCCAAGAATGATGTTCATGTCGGTTCCGGTCCGGTTGCAGATTTCAGCCTGGGCAATCGGGTTACAGGCCGGCTCGAAGGTCCCGGGGCGGACCTTGTCAGCCTCCTCAAGCCCAAGCTCACGCTTGTCGATGCTGCCGGCCTTGCAGCAGACGCTGACCGGCTCGAGCCCCTGGGCTGTCAGGATGTCGGCCAGCCGCTGGGCCTCGTCCAATAGACCGATGCAGGTTGCCATGCCGATTTTTCGGTACCCCATCAGCCGGGCAAAGGCGATCGTGTCCTCAACCCTGGTCCAGCGGGCCACAATGGCATCGCTGCCGGCGGTCTTCTGGTAGCAGAGCCCCTCAACCCGGGCCGCCACAAAGGCGATCCGGGCGTCTTCACCATCCCCCCGGTACTCATCAAAGGCCTCTTTCACACAGTCATCATGGAGTTCCGACGGGCAGTTGCCCGGGCGGGAGGGCGCGTTTGCCGGATCATTGCTCCAGCAGTTGGTGGTGCCCTTTTTCTGCCATACGGTGGAACAGTGGGAACAGCTGCTGGCCGGATACTCTTTCATGGCGGCTCCTTGGCATGGGAATCAGAGTGTGGTTGATCACACGATCATGGTTGCATAGATCTGGTTGACTTCGCGTGATATCGACTCGTAGCGGGACTCCAGGCTGGACAGGAACGACTCCAGGTCGGCCGGCAGGGGCGCTTCGGCCAGTTGTTTGAGCATGACCCAGGCGTTTTCCTCCGAGCGGCCCGGTGCGGCATCGGCCCGGGCCACCGCGTCGGCATCGGTCCGCGAGAGGCAGAAGTAGTCCGAAAGCGTGATTATCGCCGTCAGCAGCGGATCTTCGGTGGCCAGCCCCGAAGCGTGATGGTAGGAGATCACATCGCAGTACGAGGAGGGGAAGTTCCAGCGCTGGGCCAGACAGAGGCCGACCTCGCTGTGGGTGGTGCCGAAGAACTCCAGCTCGGCTTCATAGGTCGTATACGAGGTGCCGGCGATGCTGGAAAGCATTTCACCGTATTCATCCTTCAGGTAATGGCCGAGGAACACCTTTCCGATATCGTGGATAATACCGACCAGGTAGGCTTTTTCAAGATCACGGTATCCGACCTGGGTCGCGATCATGCGCGACAGAGCCCCGACGGTGAACGAATGCATCCAGAACAGCCGCATGTCGAACGGCTGGGCTTTCTCCCGGAACCCCTCGATGAAATAGCTGGTCAGGATCATCTCACGCACGCTGCGGAAACCGATATAGAGCAACGCGCGTTTGACCGATGTGATCTCGCTGGTCGGACGGTAGAGCGGTGAATTGACCACCCGCACCACCCGGGCCGCCAGGACCTGGTCGGACAGGATCAGGTCGGCGATTTCATCCGGTTCGGCCTCATGGTTGTCGAGCAGGCTGATGACCCGTGACACCACCGCCGGAATGGTCGGCAGGTCACTGACATCCTTGAAAAGCTTACGGGCTTTTATCATCATTGCCACTTTATCCACGTCTGCAATCCTTTCGCATGGCCGTTGGAACCATGCCATCGCACATCATCCGGCGCTCAACAGCGAGAAGAACCCCGCCTCATCCAGCACCGTGACGCCCAGTTCACGGGCTTTTTCCAGCTTACTGCCAGCCTCGTCACCGGCGATCACAAAGCTTGTCTTCTTCGACACCGACCCGGTCACACTTCCCCCTGCCGATTCCACCAGCCGCCGGGCTTCGTCACGGGTCATGCCCTGTAGCCCGCCGGTAAAGACAAAGGTCATGCCCGAAAAGCGACCGCCGATCTGCTTCGCCTCAACAGCCGGGGCCACCCCGGCTGCCAGGAGGTCGGCGATCACACGGCGGTTGTCACGGTTGTCAAAAAACGTCCTGATGCTCTGGGCCACGGTGGCACCGATATCCCGGACACTGACCAGTTCCTCCAGTGTCGCATTCTGCAGATGCTCGAGGCTGCCGAACGCCTGGGCCAGCGACCGGGCAGTCCGTTCTCCCACATGGCGGATTCCGAGGGCATAGATCAGCCGTGACAGGTCGCGGCGCTTGCTCTTCTCCAGTGCATCAAGCAGGTTGGATGCCAGCTTTTCACCCATCCGTTCGAAACGCATGAAATCTTCCCTGGTCAGCCGGTACACATCAGCTACGGTGTGAACCAGGCCAAGCGTCAGCAGCTGTTCGACAAACCGGTCACCCAGCCCTTCGATGTCCATGGCGCCCCGCGAACAGAAATGGATGATCGCCTCACGAATCTGGGGCGGACAGGAGATGCCGGGGCAACGGATGGCCACCTCGCCGTCAAGCCTCACCACCTCCGAACCGCACTCCGGGCAGATTGAGGGAGGGGCGGCCACCCGCTCCGTGCCGTTGCGGCGTTCGGCCAGTACCCGGACAACTGCCGGGATGACATCACCGGCCCGTTCGACCACCACCGTGTCACCGATACGGATATCCTTGGCGGCAATTTCGTCCCAGTTGTGCAGAGTTGCCCGAGAGACCGTTACCCCTGACAGCTCCACCGGTTTGAGACGGGCCACCGGCGTAATCACACCGGTTCGGCCAACCGACTGGATAATCTCCTCCACCACCGTCTCGGCCTGGCGAGGCGGAAATTTACAGGCAATCGCCCAGACCGGCGCGCGGCTTTTTTCCCCCAGATCACGCTGTAGGGCGTAGGAATCCACCTTGACTACCGTGCCGTCGATTTCGTAGGGGAGCGTGTCACGCAGGGCCTGCATCTCACGATAGTAGGACAGGGCGCCATCGATGCCCTGCACAGGGCGGGCCAGGGGGTTGACCGGCAGCCCCCACCCTGCTGCGCTCCGTAGAAATTCGCGTTGCGAGTCACAACGCCACCCTTCAACCCGACCCGGCGCATAGCAGAAAAACGACAGGGGACGCTGGGCAGTTACCCGTGAATCGAGCTGACGCAACGAGCCGGCAGCAGCATTGCGGGGGTTTGACAAAGGCGCCTCACCGTTCTCCTCGCGGGCGGCGTTGATCGCCTGGAACGCCTCCAGGGAAAGGTAGACCTCGCCGCGAACCTCCAGCAGGTCAGGGATAGGCCCGCCGGCCAGGCGCCGGGGGATATCACGGACAGTTCTGACGTTTTCTGTCACATCTTCGCCGGTGACACCATCACCCCTTGTGGAGGCGACCGTCAGCAGCCCCGCCTCATAGACCAGCTCGATCGCCAGCCCGTCCATCTTCGGCTCGCACATGTAGTCAACGGAAAAGGACGGGGCCAGCCCCAGCTCCTTTTTGACCCGGGCATCCAGCCGAGAGACGATCTCCTCTTCATTCATGGCGTTTTCGAGGGACAGCATCGGCAGTCGGTGGGGCACACTGCGAAATTTTTCGGCGGGCGCTGCGCCGACACGCCTGGTGGGGGAGTCGGATGTTACCAGCTCCGGATGCTCCCGCTCCAGTTCCACAAGCTCACGGAAAAGCCGGTCATAGTCGGCATCGCTGATTTCGGGTTCATCATCCCGGTAATAGCGGCGGTTATGGTGGATGATCTGTCGGCGGAGTTCTTCAATCCGCCGGCTGGCATTGGCAGCCGGAGCGGAGATGTCAAGAAACGATAACTGCATGGAAATCCTTGCGAGATGATTGACTTCGAACCAGATTACAGTATTATGCCGGTAATTTCAACGACACTGCGATGACAGGTTTTTCATGGACAGTTCCACCCTCGCCCAAACGCGGGCCTGGTTCGAAGCGTATACCGCACCGTTCCGCTGCACCGATCCGGAAGGGCTGCGCAATATCGACCTGAAGATTGCCCATACCGGCCGGGTCTGCCAGGTGATGGATCAGCTGACCGCCGGAGAGAACCTTCCGGCCAACACCCGCCTGATCGCGGCCATGACGGCGCTGCTGCATGACGTGGGCCGTTTTCCCCAGTACCGGCAATGGCGGACCTTCCGTGACAGTGATTCCGACAATCACGCCCGGCTTTCCATTGAGGTGATTCGGGAACAGAGGGTCTTACACGCCCTTCCCGAAGCAGAGCAGCTGCTGATTGAAGAGGCGGTCCGCTTCCACAACCTTCTGGAGCTGCCGGAGACGGTCAAGTCTCCGACCCGCCTGTTTCTGCAGCTGATCCGGGATGCCGATAAGCTTGACATCTGGCGGGTGTTTCTCGATCTTGACGCCCTGGATGATGACGAGCGGGCCTCGGCTGCCGGCCTGGGGCTGCCGGACCTTCCCGAGATTACACCGGCCTGCCTGGAGGCGCTTGAGGCGCAGCGGGTCGTTCGCCTTGACCAGTGCCGGGTGCTGAACGATTTCAAGCTGCTGCAGATTTCATGGGCCCTCGACCTCTGGTTTCCCACATCCTACCGGATGCTGGTGGAGCGCGACTACATCCCCCGTCTGGCAAAGACCCTGCACGGGCCGGTCGATATCAGCGCCCAGCGCGACAGACTGATGGCTGAAGTCATCCGCCGGGCCGCCTGAACAGCTATTGAACATTTCAAGGAGAATCGCCCCATGCCCGAAGACCACTGCCGGATCGCGCCGGAACTGCTGCGCTGGACCTGCGACCCGGACGAGTTCGATTTTGCCACCACGGCGGAATTGCCCGAACTGGAAGACGCCATCGGCCAGCAGCGGGCGCTGCGTTCGATCGAATTCGGGCTCGACATGGACGAAACCGGTTTCAATCTCTACATTTCCGGAGAAACCGGAACCGGCCGCGCATCAACCATCCGCAGCATCCTCAAGCGCCGGACCCCGAACGAGCCGCAGCCATGTGACTGGCTCTATGTCTCCAACTTCAAGGACCAGGATTCGGCGATTTCCCTGTCCGTGCCGGCCGGCCGGGGCAGCGAACTGGCCCGCGACATGAAAGACCTGATCGAGGCATTTCGCAAGGACATCCCTAAAGCCCTGGAAAGCAGCGAGTACGAAGGGCGCCGTTCCGAGATCCTGGAA
>DCNF01000047.1:4841-14304 GCA_002322035.1 Geobacter sp. UBA1603 | reverse complement strand
TCAGGCCGGCAACAACGCACTGTTTCAAGCCCTGGAGAAAGAGTGTACCACGCGGGGATTCGCCCTGCAGCGGACCGTATCCGGCCTGGTGGTGGTGCCCCAGATCCAGGGACGCAATTTCACCCAGGAAGAATACGAAAACCTTACCGATAAAAAGCGGCAGAGGCTGGACAAGTACGGCAAGCTGCTGACCGAACGCCTCAATGATGTGCTGCGCCAGGTGCGCGACAGCGAGAAAGCGACGAAAGAGGCATTGGCCCAGGCCGATCGCGAGCTGGGCATGTCCTGCCTCGGCCACCGGCTCACCCCGATCCGTGAGCGCTACAACGGCCATGACAAGGTCCTGGGCTACCTGGACGCGGTCCAGGAGGATATCCTCAACAACCTGGACGACTTCAAGCCCCAGCCGCCCCAGCCCCAGATTCCGGGGATCAAGATCCCCCGGCAGGAGCCAAGCTTCGAGCGCTACGAAGTCAATATCCTGGTTGATAACCGGGAGAGCGACGGCGCTCCGGTCGTGTTCGAATCGAATCCGACCTACAACAACCTCTTCGGCCGGATCGAGCATGTCATGCAGTACGGCGGCGTGGCGGTTACCGACTTCACCATGATCCGCTCCGGCGCCCTTCACCGCGCCAACGGCGGTTATCTGGTGATTGATGCTCGCGAAGTGCTGATAAACCCCTTTGTCTGGGACTCGCTGAAACGCTGCATCCGTACCGCTGAGATCCGCATTGAGGACGTGCTCGAGCAGTACCGTTTCATGACCATGGTATCGCTCAAGCCGGAGCCGGTTCCGCTGCAGGCCAAGATCGTGCTGATCGGCTCCCCCTGGATCTATTACCTGCTCTTCCACCTGGACCCGGATTACCGCAAATTTTTCAAGGTTAAGGCCGAGTTTGACAGCCGCGTGGCGCGGACCCCGGACGTGATTAGGGATTATGCCCTGTTTGTTGCCACCCACTGCCGCTGCAAGGACCTGCCCCATTTTGACCGCCTGGGAGTTGCCCGCCTGCTGGAGCACACCAGCCGGATGGTCGAAGACCAGCACAAGCTTTCGGCCCGTTTCATGGAAATTGCCGATCTGATCCGAGAAGCCTGCTACTGGGCCCGTAAAAACGGCCACGACATCGTATCGGCCGATGACGTGCAGCGGGCCGCCGATGAGAAGCTTTACCGGGTCAACCGGATCGAGGAGCGGCTGCACGAGCTGTACGAAGACGGCACGATCATGGTTGACACCAGTGGAGCGGTCACCGGACAGATCAACGGCCTGTCGGTCATCAGCCTCGGCGATCACACCTTCGGACGGCCGACCCGGATCACCGCCCGGATTTATGTCGGCCAGGCCGGCATGGTCAACATCGAGCGCGAAGTCAAGCTCTCCGGCCCGATCCATGACAAGGGGGTGCTGATTCTGACCGGCTACCTGGGGGGTACGTTTGCCGCTTCGCACCCGCTCTCGCTTTCGGCATCGATCTGCTTCGAGCAGTCCTATGACGGCATTGAGGGGGACAGCGCCTCCTCAACCGAGCTGTACGCCCTGCTCTCGGCCCTCTCCGGGGTGCCGATCCGCCAGGGGGTCGCCGTTACCGGCAGCGTCAACCAGCACGGAAAAATCCAGCCGATCGGTGGCGTCAACCACAAGATCGAGGGGTTCTACGCCGTCTGCAAATCCCAAGGGCTGAACGGTCACCAGGGGGTGGTGATCCCGAAGGCCAACCGGCGCCACCTGATGCTGAACGACCAGGTGGTGGACGCAGTGAGAAGCGGCCAGTTCCACATCTGGAGCGTGGAGACAATCGAAGAGGGAATCGAAATTCTGACCGGCAAACCGGCCGGTGTCCGCAACAACAGGGGAAATTTTCCCAAGGGGAGCGTCTTCGGGCTGGTCGACCGGCGGCTGCGGGAGATGGCCGAGCAGGTCCGAAAATCGTCCGGCAGACAATCAGGCACTGCTGCATCGCAACGAAAAAAGCACTGACAGACGGAGGTGAACAATGGGTATCGAATGGAGAGAATCACTGGCGATCGGCGTATCGGAAATCGACAACCAGCATAAAGAGCTGCTGTCCCGTTTTGATGCACTGCTCAAAGCCTGCGAAGGAGGTAAGGGGCTTGACGAGCTGACAAAACTGCTCGGCTTTCTGGACGACTACGTGGTCAAGCATTTCAGCGACGAAGAGGGGATCCAGCGGCTACGCCACTATCCCGGCTACCCGGATCACAAGAGGGAACACGACTCCTTTGTTGCCCGGCTGAAAGCCCTCAAGCAGGAGATCGGCACCGAGGGTGTCGCGCTGCACCATGTCATGGAAACCAACAACCTGCTCCTGAAATGGCTGATCAACCACATCTCCAAGGTTGACGTGGAACTGGGTAAATTTCTGAAGCAGGCTTGCTGAACCTGGCCGGCCCGTCCCAAACAGCAGAAACCCGGGACGGGCCGGCACAACATCAGTCACAATCCTCGCGCCACAGGCAGGCATCCTGGCCGCAGTGGCCCGCCTTGCCCGTCTCAAAACAAGTCTCGTTTCCTTCCGCCTGCTGTATCGCCCTGATCAACTCCGCCTTCTTCATCTTCCCAACCTTGATAGCATGCTGACGGGCGATTTCCTTGATCTGATCGAGTTTCATTACCGGCAAACCCTCCTCTTTCCTGAAATAGGGCATGAAGCCTTATGCTTTTATTCTACCGCATCATTCTCATTTTTCCAGCTCCGGGCAAAAAAAAGGGCGGATCATCTGACCCGCCCGCAGAAATCACCGCAGACCTGGAAGGTTATACCCTGATCCCGGCCAGCCGGAACAAAGCCTCCCGGTACTTTTCAGCCGTCTTTTCAACAATTTCTGCCGGCAGGGGCGGTGCCGGCGCGGTTTTGCCCCAGTCCAGCGTCTCCAGATAATCGCGCAGGAACTGCTTGTCGAAACTTGGCTGCGGTCCACCGGGCTGGTACTGGTCCTCAGGCCAGAAACGGCTCGAATCAGGGGTCATGCACTCGTCGATGATGATCAGCTCACCGTCGTAGACACCGAACTCAAACTTGGTGTCGGCGATGATGATCCCCTTACGTGCCGCCAGGTCACGGGCCCGGCTGTAGATGCGGATGGTATAGTCGCGGGCCTGTTCAGCCAGTTCTTTTCCGCACATTTCCGCCATTTTTTCGAAGGAAATGTTTTCGTCATGGGTGCCGATTTCGGCCTTGGTTGAGGGGGTAAAAATCGGCTCGGCCAGGCGGTCCGACTCTTTCAGCCCTTCCGGCAGCCTGATGCCGCAGATCGAACCGGTGGCCTTGTAGTCCTTCCAGCCCGAACCAGAGACATAGCCGCGCACGATACATTCCGCCGGCAACGGTTTGGCCTTCTTGACCCACATGGAACGGCCTTTGAGCACGTCGGCATAAGGCTGACAGGTAGCCGGATAATCGGCCACGTCGGTCGAGATGATGTGGTTCTTGACAATATCCTCCATCTGGCGGAACCAGAAGGCCGAAATCTGGGTCAGCACGAATCCCTTGTCCGGGATCGGCTCGTTCATGATCACGTCAAAGGCCGAGATGCGGTCCGACGTCACCAGCAGAAGCGTGTCGCCAAGGTCGTAGATGTCACGCACCTTGCCGCGGGCGATCAGGTTCAGTCCGGGGAAATTGGTCTCTTGTACGGGCTGCGACATGGGAATACCTCCTATTTTTCAGCGGCAAGTGCCGGATTGATTTCGATCGTGGCCTTGGAACGGAGATCCTTCAGCCAGGCCTCCAGCGCCTCGTCCTGCTTCTTGGGCAGCATCTTCTTTTTCAGCTCTTCCTTGACCGTGTCAAACTCGGCTTTCGGGGTTTCTGTCCGCGACTTAAGGCGAACGGCGTACCAGCGGTTGCCGATTTTAAAGGGAGTGGCAGCGGCCGGGGCAGCCATCGAGAGCTTGAAGGCCGCCTCCATCAGGGCAACCGAGTTGCCGATCACCGGCACGTCGCCCTTGGCCGAGTAGCCGAAACTGCCGGTCGACTGGGTTTTCAGGGCTGCCTTGGCGGTAAACTGCCGCACAGCCTCCTCGGCCTTCTGCTTGGCCAGGTCGGCCGCCTTGATATCCTTCACCTTCTGCTCGACGGCGGAGCGCACCTCGGCCAGCGGTGGAACGGCAGCAGCCTTGCGTTCCCTGACCTTGATAATGTAGATACCGCGGGCTGTTTCGACCGGCCCGCCCAGTTCACCCTGCTTCAGCTCAAGTGCCTTCTTGATCACGGCCGACTCGCCGGCCAGGGCCGGAGCCGGAGCTGCCGCCGAGAAGAGCGGTGCATCCTGCACTTTCAGGCCGAGCTGGGCGGCAATCGGGGCAAGGTCGCCCCCCTTGATGTTTTTGTAGAGAGTGTCGGCCGCACGTTCGAAAGCCTGCTTGGCGGCCTTCTGGCGCAGGGCATCGGCCCTGACCTTCTCTCTTACATCCTTGAGCGGCAGAATACCGTCAGCACCCTGCCATTTATCGATATTCTTCTGGTAATAGGTCTGAATCTCATCCTCGCTGACCGTCTGGCCGGCAACAAGCGAGGAGGGGTCGAGCACGATGTAGGAAATGGCAGCCTTCTCCGGGGTTTTGAACGCATCCTGGTTCTTCTGCAGGTAGTCGTTCAGATCGGTATCGGTCAGCTTGACCCCTGCGGCCACATCGGAAGGGGCATAGCCAACATATTCCAGCTCAATCCTGTCATTTTCCTTGCGGAACTGGGCCAGGGCATCGTCATCGGAGACAGCAGCCTTGTCCTTGATCGCCTGGCGGGCCTTTTTGATGGTCAGCTCGATCTTCTGTCCCTCTTCAAAATCCTTGGCGGTCATGCGGCTGCTGCGCAGAAGCTGCTGGTAGAGATCAAAGCTGAAGGCGCCATCCTTCTGGAAGGCCGGCATGGCGGCAATGGCGGTTGCCACGTCATCCTTGGAGACCTTGATATCCATCGTTTTGGCCGCCTTCATTACCAGCACGTTGTCGATCAGGTTGTCCAGGGCCACTTTTTTCAGCCCGAGCGCCTTTTCCATGTCAGCCGGGATCGACTGGCCGTAGATCTGCTGGTAGACGTTGCGGATCCGCTGATATGAGTTCTGATACTCCTCCAGACTGATCTTCGTGCCGTCAACCTTGGCGGCATATCCACCTTTTCCGCCGCCCATGCCATCGCTCCCCTTGCCCCAGACGAGGAAAATGGTGCCGATGAACGACAGGACGATGACGACGAACACGACCTTTATGACGATTGATTCCTTCTTCTTCCGCATGAGATCAAGCATGCCGGTGATGCTCCTTCTGTCGAGATGATTATCCGCGTTTCCGCCGGCCCCGGCCGACAGGAAAAGCGGATAATACTATAGGGAACCGGTGATTGCAAGGCGCAATAACATCCGCCATTTCGATGAATTAGGCGGCACATACCTGCCGATTGCCGCTGCCGGAACATTTTTGTCTACCATCGCCGGCACTTCCCGCGCTACTATGCCGACCACTGACACTTCAGGGAGAACTGTATGACTGATGACGAGAAGCTTACGGCGCCGCTCACCCCGAACGAGACCCGCTGGGCAATCGAGCTGGCTGACAAGCTGCCCGGCGATGCCGATATAACCTTCGAAGAGGCAAAAATTCTGGCACGGCTGCCGATCGAGCGCTGGCCCAGTGACTTGCTGGCCCGGGTTCGGGACGCCATCGATTTCGAAGACTTTCTTGATGGCGCCGAAGAGGATGATGCCGCGCAATGAAACCGGCGGTCCTGCTGGTCAATCCGCCGATTTGCAAGCCATCCGAACCACCGGCCGGCATCGCACGCCTGGCCGGGGCCCTGCGGATGCACGGCATCGCCTGCCATGTTCTCGACGCCGGCCTCGAGTGTCTGCTCTGGCTACTGGAGCAGCAGACAGCGGCCGATGACACCTGGACCCGCCGGGCCCGGTCAGCACGCTTGTCACATCTTGAAGCGCTTCGCGATCCTTCGCTCTACCGCAGTCCCAACCGCTACCGCCGGGCCGTCAGCGATCTGAACCGCCTGGCAGCCGTCAACTCGTATCCGGCAGAGCCCGGGGCGGGGTTGGCCGATTTCAATGACCGGCGGTTTTCCGCCCTTTCCAGCATTGATCTGCTCGCCGCCGCCCGACAGCCTGAAGCCAGCACCTTCCATGGCTGGTTCGGGGTGCGACTGCTGCCGATGCTCGACAGTATCGACACCGTCGGCATCTCGATCTGCTATCTTTCCCAAGCGGCCAGTGCCTTTGCCATGATCGGCTTCATCCGGCACACGCGCCCCGACATCAGGATCATCGCCGGCGGCGGGCTGGTGACGTCCTGGATCAGCCGGCCCGGCTGGAAGAATCCATTCAGCGGCCTGATCCATGAGTTGGTGGCCGGCCCGGGAGAAGAACGCCTGCTGCGATTCTGCGGCATCGAACACGATGGTGGCCATGCCGTCGTTCCGGACTACGACGGTTTCTCCCTTGGCCGCTATCTTTCACCCGGCATGGTGCTCCCCTACAGCGCTGCCTCCGGCTGCTGGTGGAACCGCTGTTCCTTCTGCCCCGAACGGGCCGAGGGAAACCGCTACGCTCCTGTGGGCGCGGCCCGGGCCGCAGACGAGCTGCGCCGGCTGACTGTCCGTCACCGGCCGGCGCTGATCCACCTGCTGGACAACGCCGTCAGCCCTTCCCTGCTGGCCACACTGGCAGACGACCCTCCCGGTGCCCCCTGGTACGGCTTTGCCCGCTTCGGCGACCAGCTGGACGACCCCGGCTTCTGCCGCCGGCTGGCCCGCTCCGGATGCGTCATGCTCAAGCTGGGCCTCGAATCGGGCGACCAGCAGGTACTTGACCGGCTGGACAAGGGCATCGACCTGGCGGTCGCCTCCCGCGTGCTGGTGAACCTGCACGAGGCAGGAATCGCCGTCTACTGCTACCTGCTCTTCGGAACGCCGGAGGAGGATCAGGCCGCAGCCTGCCGCACCCTTGACTTCACAGTCCGGCACCATCAGGCGATCACATTCCTCAATCTGGCCCTGTTCAATATGCCGGCCCACGGTGCTGAAACTGCCAGGTACGAGACCGCACCGTTCTACNNGCCCTGTTCAACATGCCGGCCCACGGAGTCGACCGTGCCAGATACGATACTGCGCCGTTCTACGACGGCGACCTGTCGCTCTACACATCATTCCACCACCCGCTCGGCTGGGAGCGTCGCCAGGTACGTAACTTCCTGGAAAAGGAGTTTAAGCGCCACCCGGCAGTCTCGCCGATCCTGCGTAACGACCCGCCCCTGTTCACCTCCAACCATGCGCCGTTCTTCGTTGCGGCACATCACGGGAAATAATGACCGGTGTGTCTTACAAAGCGCAACCACTATCTGAACGAGTGAATTACCCCCGCCCCACCGCTAATCCAAATCCAGCGGACTCTTCGCTTCCTTAACCGTCCGCACCGGCACGCAGTGAGTGTAGATCATGGTCGTCTTCAGACTGGAATGACCGAGCTTGGTCTGGATGGTACGGATGTCGTAATTTGCCTGCAGGAGATGGGTGGCATAGGAATGGCGGAACGTGTGGGCCGTAACTCGCTTGGTGATGCCCGCCTTGCGAACCGCGATTTAGAGCGCCTTCTGTAGCTTCGACTCATGGACGTGCCAGCGCCGCCGTTGTCCCGACTCTGCAACCAGCGTTAAATCCCTTTGCGGCAGAAACCACTGGTGCAGAAGCTCCTTCGGCGCTTTGGGCCCCTGGTGTTGGGTATGTCAAAGAAACAGATTCTAGCTCATCTTTTGTTTGGCAATTGACTACGAAAAATTTCTGATCCTACAAAGCAAAACGGGGAACCGAAACAACCGGCTCCTCGTTTTGTTCTTTAAACGCGGTGTTTGAATTCTCTGGCTTGCATCTGATGTGTCAAACGAGATACAATCTAGAAAAATGAACGGTGGAGGAAACAATATGCCACGGGCTGCAATGATTCATGCGCGAATGGAACCGGAATTAAAACAGGACGTTGAGAGCATCTTCAGGGCGCTTGGAATGACCACAACCGAAGCCGTAACGCTTTTTTACAAACAAGTTAAGATGCGGCACGGATTGCCATTTACAGTTGAAGTACCGGATGAGGAACTAGACGCTTGGCAAAGAGATGAAATCAAAAAAGGTCTTGAGGAAATGAGAGCCGGAAAGCTGATTGACCACTCCGACGTAGTCAAACGCTGGGCGGCTCGGCAATGAGAATACGCTGGACTGAAGGAGCAAATAATAATCTCGACCACGTCGAGGAATATATTGCACAAGACAATCCACCGGCTGCGGTTGACACAGTAAATAAAATCATAGAAACAGCACAAATGCTGGCTGACTATCCTACCGTAGGAAAACGCGGACGAGAACGCGGGACACGGGAACTCGTAGTTTCCGGTCTCCCTTACATCGTAATTTATACAGTGCTGCGTGAGGAACTTGTGATTCTCCGAGTGCTGCACACCTCCATGAAATACCCATAACAAGCCAGAAACAGAGAAAAAACTGAACGTCCAACAATCGGCGGCAGACGGTCGGTGTTTGCAAGTGCAGATTTGAAATCAACCAAGATCGGTAGGAAAATTTGACTTTTCCTTTGACGCTTATTGAATTATCGTATATACAATAATTATGATCTGGGACGAAGCAAAGCGAATTATAAATCTCGAAAAACATCATCTTGATTTTGCTGATGCGGGTCTTGTTTTGTCGAACCGCTACCGGCTGGAGTTTGAAAGCGTCCGTAATGGAGAAGTAAGACGTCAGACATTTGCATATGTTGCCGAAGTATTGACCGTGCTCACAGTTATCTGGCTGCCTGGCGAAAAACGAAGAATCATCAGTTTCCGTAGAGCCCACAAAAACGAAAGGGAGGCCTACCATGCCTGGCTTGAAAAAGAATTCAAAGACTGACTGGGAACGAGTGCAGCGTGATACTGCAACTGACGCCCCCATCACATACGATCCAGATACGGACCTGTATGATCCGAATGATCCGGCACAGGTGCAAGATTTCTTCACATCGGCAAAGGTTGTTCGCAAACCCGGCAGGCCGAAGGCAGAAACCACCAAGATACCAACTGCCATCCGTTTATCGACAGATGTAGTTGAATACTTCAAATCAACCGGGGCAGGTTGGCAGTCACGAATTGACGCCGCTTTGCGTGATTGGATGACCGGACATCCACTTAAACGAGTATAAGACAGAATATAACGGAACAGTCGAAAGACAAAAGGGTCGCGTTTCAACCTCAAAAAATTCGAGAGTTGTCATGCGACCCTTCTTTATTACAGAGATCGAATGCCCAACCAACGGCAGCACCGGTCAGCGGGAAAAAGACCCCGCCGAGCCGGTGTGCCTTATCACACTCAATAAACCCCAGAAAATAACGGAGTGCTCCGTAGTGGGCACAATCACCCAACCCCGCCATTTTTCTGTTGAGCATTGC
>DCNF01000047.1:0-4806 GCA_002322035.1 Geobacter sp. UBA1603 | reverse complement strand
CCGCGAAATTTTATTCTTATGGTGAACTTCTACCGCACCGATGCTGGAAATGAGCCGGTTCGTGACTGGTTGAAAGAACTCCCCCGTGACGACAAGCGCATTATAGGAGAAGACATCAAGACAGCTCAACTTGGCTAGCCTTTGGGAATGCCGCTTATCAGAAAGATGGACAAAAACCTGTGGGAAGTCCGCTCATCCTTGTCAGACGGCATAGCGCGGGTTTTCTTTACCGTCGACGGCAACCAGATGATTTTACTTCATGGGTTCATCAAAAAATCAAACAAGACACCACAAAACGAACTCAACACCGCAATTACGAGATTAGGCAATTATTGGAGGAGTAAGCCATGAGTAACATTCACACAGGATCAAACTTTGACGATTTTCTGCAAGAGGAAGGTTTACTGGCTGATGCAGAAGCTACCGCAATCAAGCGGGTTGTCGCCTATCAGATTGAACAGGAAATGCAGTAATCAAACCTTTCAAAAACCGCTCTTGCCCTAAAGATGCATACAAGTCGCTCAGCACTGGATAGTTTGCTAGACCCAGGGAATGTCTCTGTAACGCTTCAAACATTAGAAAAAGCGGCGCTGGCGCTTGGCAAAAGATTAAAAGTAGAACTCGCCTGAATGTCCAACAATCGGCGGCACTCAATGCCGATCAAGGACTGGAAATCGGCCCTGAATCAGTTCAGTATCATGTTTGAAGAAAGACTGCCGAACTTCTGAAACACGGAAGCGCCCGGAGAAAGGCGACCAACAAGTGATTTTTTTCCTGCCGAAACTGTGGTATTGAACATAACAGAAAATGAGTATGGACGTTGAGTACGGAAGGAGTATGACAATGCAACTGCTTGACGGTAAGGTCTGCGCCGACAGCCTCGTAACCGAGATTTCACACAAGGTGGCCGGCTATGCGGACGGCGGTCTGCGCAAGCCGCACATGACGGTCATCCTGGTGGGCAGCCACGCCCCGAGCGAGTCATACGTCAAATCGAAGATAAAATCCTGCGAAAGTGCCGGTTTTGAAAGCAGCCTGGTTCGGATGCCGGAAACGGTCAGCGAGGAGGAACTGCTGGCCCGCATCGCCGAGATCAACGCCGACCACACCACCGACGGCCTGATCGTCCAGCTTCCGCTGCCGAAACACATCAACCAGAATACCGTCATTAACGCCATCGACCCGGCCAAGGACATCGATGGCTTTCATCCGACAAACTTCGGCCGCATGACCCTTGGTCAGCGCGCCTTCCGTCCCGCCACGGCCTACGGCATCTGCAAGCTTCTCCAGTTCTACAACATCCCGACCAAGGCACGGCATGTGGTGGTCATCGGCCGCTCCAACATCGTCGGCAAGCCGATCTCGATCATGCTGGCCAATGACTTCGACATCGGCAACGCCACCGTCACACTGACCCATATCGAGACCCCGCGCGAGCTGCTTCTGGAAATGACGCGGGTGGCAGACATCGTGATCGTGGCGGTCGGCATCCCCGGCTTTGTCACCAAGGACATGGTCAAGGAGGGGGTGGTGCTGATCGATGTGGGCATCAACCGCCTGGAAAGCGGCAGGATCGTCGGTGATGTTGACTTCGAGAACGTGGCGTCCAAATGTTCCTGGATCACCCCGGTACCGGGCGGAGTCGGCCGCATGACCGTGGCAGCCCTGATGCTCAACACCCTGATGGCCTACCAGAACAACTTCAACCTGGCATAGTCACCTAATCATCCCCAGCTTCCACACAACCACTCCTGCGAGCACCAGCCCCATGAGAAGCGGCGCAAGCCATCTCCAGGGGCTTTTTTGCTCGGCAAACGGATCGTTCAAAGCCCGTGAGGCTCCGGGCGGGAGTGCCGCCAGTGATGTAAGCGAAGCACCGAAGGGGATATTGATGACAGCCCTAGTGTTGACGGCCCAGCCGTTGGCATCCAAGAGCCGGCCCAGGTTGCGCTGGCGCAGCTTGAAGAGGGCGATCAGCACCGACGGCCCCGAGATCAGCAGGACAATTCCGCCGAGCGCCAGCGGCATCTGCCACCAGGGGAGCTTGAAAAAACCGGTCAGGATCGAGGCGATGGCGGTGCCGATCGCCCCAACAGCAAGGCCGATGGCAGCAAAGATGCCGGCAAACTTGCCCACATCGAAGGCCTGCTGGGCGGCCTTTTCATCTTTTTTCTGGCCGGCCTGCATCAGGTTTGCGGCGGCTTTTTCCTCGGCAGCCCGGGAGCGGGCCGCTGCGATTTTCTGAATCTGTTCTCCCACCATCGTACCAATGCGCTTGTAGGGGTCCCAGAACGCCTGGCGGATGCTGATCGGATGTTCGATGATACGGACAATTGTGGCATCCCAGTCCTGGCCGGTTCGGTCGTAGAACACCCCGTTGCGGCCCACCAGCAGCTGATCGGCGGAACCGCCGGTGATGGCGGCAGCAATGGTCTTTTTCTCGGCTCCGCCGCTGCGGCGGCAGTCGCAGTAGGCCAGGTACAACCGGCTTTGGTTTGCCAGCACTGCGTGCCTGGCTACATCGTCCACCGTGATACAGAGTTCGAAACTGCGGCCGTCGAGATAGAGCGTGCCAGCCTGGAATATCGCCGCCCCTCTTCTGGAGTAAAACTCCCGGAATGACACAAAATTATTTGCCAGGGTCAGCAGGTCGCGGCAATATCGGATCAGCCGTTCCACATCCACCATGGCCTCGAAGGCCGGCTGAAGACGTAGGTCCTGTTCCAGCAGGCCGGCAAGCTTTTCTGCAACGGACCGGTCCCGCCAGACCATAATCCGCTCCAGTCCGAGGCCGGCCACCGCAGTTGCGGGCCGGGCTTCCCACCATGCACGGCATTCCTGAAACCGCTCCTTCACCACCTTCCACTCATCCATGGTCATGGCACCCCGCTCGCCGAACACGGGGACGAGCACCAGCGTGCGGAATCGCTGCAGCACCTCACGCCACGCCGGATTGACTCCCGCTTCCAGATTGAGCCCGCCGGTAGCGCTGACCGAAGCCAGGGGGAGGGAAGCCATGTCGTCACGGGCCTCGGTCAGGTTGCGGGCCGCAAGAAGCACCAGTTGTTCTTCGCTGCCATTCATCAAAGCCTCGGCCCGGCCGTCATAGGCCGCCATGCCGCAGCGCAGGAAATAATCGTCGATTTTCGGGGCGAGCTGTTCCCACAGGCTGAGTGCCTCTTCCCGCATGTCTTCATCAATGCCCACACCTGCCTTGACCACCGGATTATCCCACCATTCCAGCGCTGCAGCGGCCTCGTCCGAAAATTGCTCCAGCTGAACGCGGCCGATTCCCGCCTCGCCGCTGCGGTCCGGCACTCCCCCGCAACAGTCAATAATTGCCGTAACCCAGCAGGCCAGTTCCTCGTCGTCCGTCGAGGCCGGCGTGATAACACCGTCTCCGTTGAAGCGGGTGCGGCTCATGGACTCCTCACTGCGGGCCACGTCATCCAGGCTCATGACGACTGCATCCGTCCGTCCAAGATTGTCAAGCATGGTCCGGGCCGCAGCCAGTACCCGCCCTCCCGCTTCACTGGCGCCGTCAATGGCCGCCAGCGGCAACTCCTCCCGCCCTGACACCAAAAACGAGCGATCCCGCAGGCACCCGCCTGCCCAGGCTGCCGCGGCGACAATCTCGGCAACCCGGATATGCCCATCATGATCAGTATCGATCAGCTCCAGTGTCCGCCGGTCGAACTCGACCCCGATCACCGTGCAGCTGAGGGCCGACCAGAGTTTTTTGTCGAGCTGGTCGAGGGCCAACAGATCCTCGGCCGTATCGAGCAGGACCTGATCGAAACCGCCGGCGCGAAAGAATCGCCACTGATGTGGCACAGCAGTCGAACTATTTTCGGTCATGGCGCTATCCCCCTGGTCGGTTTTGCGGTATAGTACCATCCATACCGTTTTTGTCCACTGTCTCGCGTATGCGGAGGAATCATGGATCTGAAAAACACCCGTACCACCATCCTGACCGGCGGCGACCCCGAGGCCAAGCGCCTGGAGATCCGCGACTACTTCCACGCCACCTGGGAAATCGACGAGAAACTCTACGATACCCTGAAATACGACAGCACCTTCTACCTGCGGGCCGACCGGCTGCGCCACCCGCTGATCTTCTACTTCGGTCACACCGCCACCTTTTTCATCAACAAGCTGACCATCGCCCGGGTCATCGACACGCGCATCAACCCGCGCTACGAATCAATGTTCGCCGTGGGGGTGGACGAGATGTCCTGGGATGACCTGGACGAACGGCACTACGACTGGCCCACCCGCCAGCAGGTGAAGGCCTACCGGGACCAGGCCCGGGAAGTGGTGGACACCCTGATCCAGACTCTGCCGCTTCCCCTGCCGATTACCTGGGGTTCCCCCTGGTGGGCGATCATGATGGGGATCGAGCATGAGCGGATCCACCTGGAGACTTCGTCGGTGCTGATCCGCCAGCTCCCCATCGATCAGGTGGTGCAGCTCCCCTTCTGGGACGTCTGCCCCGAATCCGGCGAACCTCCGCAGAATGAACTGATCCAGGTCCGGGGCGGCATTGTCACCCTCGGCAAGCCGAAGGACCACCCCCTTTATGGCTGGGACAACGAATACGGCGTTCACGAGGCCGAGGTACCACCCTTCAAGGCGGGGCGCTTCCTGGTCTCCAATCGGGAATTCCTGGAGTTCGTCGAGGCCGGCAGCTACCGTGAACGGACATGGTGGGATGAGGAAGGGTGGCGCTGGCGGGAGTTCAAACAGGCGGAACATCCATTGTTCTGGATCAAGGCGGAAGACGGCTGGAAACTGCGCACCATGGCG
>DCNF01000045.1:5691-25165 GCA_002322035.1 Geobacter sp. UBA1603 | reverse complement strand
GCGACGTATTCTGACAGAGATCGTGTTCCTGCAGCCTCATCAACCGTCACAAAGGTCTGGCAGCCAGGTGTCACCGGGGAAATCCGGCCCCGCTGGTTCAATGCCAGCGGAAAGGGGTAAAGCATGCGATAATCTTCGGTTTCACTGAAGGCGCCAGCGGTTTCTTCCCCCTTGATGAAATCCATACCGGTGCGGGCCTTGTCATAGCGGGTATGGCAGCCATAGCACTGGACCGATGTCCGAGAATGGCAGCTGTGACACTCCAGGCGCCCATGGCCGGTGACCGTGTGTTCCGGGGTGCCGGTGATAACCTTGACTCTATGCAGCCTGCCGCTCCGCTTGCCCTGCAGCCAGACACCGCCGTTCTCGTAAAACACATTGGAATAGTTGCGGCCGCGGGAGGTCTGGATCATCTGCATTCCCGACACCGCCGGCCGTTTGTACTGTTTCGACTCCCGCAGCGCCTCATCGTTTTCACGAGTGATCTCGCGATAACGGGGCAGTTCCGTAGCGCTGCCGTGGCAATCCTCGCAGGCCACTTCGGTCTGCAGATACATACTCCGGTACTGGAAGCCGTCACCCATCACATCCCGCGAGGTATGGCAATCAATGCACTCCATACCGGCAGCGGCATGGACGTCAGGCGCAATGTGGACCAGATTGCGGGCGCCGCTGACCAGAACCGGTCCCGGTTCGCCGCCCCTGGTCGGGACCAGACTGTTGTTTCCGTCGTACAGTCCCTGATAGGAGTAGGCAATCCGCCCGCTCCGGTTATGGCAGCGGCTGCATACCTGCGTATCAGGAAGCGGCGACAGGGCATGACTGGCCGAGTGTCCTGCCCGCCCCTGCATACTTCGGTCAGAACCGCGATAGGTCCCCTCATCATTCCAGGGGAAATGGCAGGCGGCACACCCGGAAGCATGAGCCGCAGCATAGGATTCTGTATTCCGGATGCCGATATGGCAGCGCGAGCAGAATTTTCGGTACAGTTCTCCCGAGAGGTTGTCCAGTTCCTCCACCGGAGCGGTTTCCGTAACATCACCAGTCGGACCATACCCTTTGCCGCCGGCCGTACTGTAGCTGCGGCCGTCAGCCCCCTCCCAGGTCAACTGAATCGCGCGGATCATCCCTCGGTTTGTCTGCATGATGGTTGATTCGGCCCGCTCAACCTGATAACGATGGCAGGTGCCGCACGATTTCTGCCATTCGCCCGGAGCGGAGGGATTGGCCGGCCCGCGCATACCAGTATGGGCGCCCTCCCTGGTCATGGATGCCGAGTTGCCGCCATGGCAGGAAACGCAGCCGGCATGGCTTCGCGATGCGTGTTCCAGATTACGGTGGCATGACTGACACGATTCCCCGGGCGCCATACGGCAGCCGGTAAGAGTCAGCACAATAAAAAACAGGGCGGCCAAACGGCCGGCCCTGCCTGATGCGCTGCAGAATGTGCCATACATGAACGCGCTTCGCATTATCCCCTGAGCCGGAACTGGGTCACGATACCTTGCAGTTCCTGGGCCAGTCCGGCCAAACGGCCGGCCGCGTCGGCGGTCATCTGTGAACTTCCGGCGGTCTCTTGGACCACATCGGTAATGCGCTGCATGTTGCTGCTGATTTGATTGGTTGTGGCGGTCTGTTCTTCGGCAGCAGTGGCGATCTGGTTGATCTGGCAGGTTACATCGCCGACCTGGGCCAGGATATCCTCCAATGCCTGCCCGGACCGGGCGGCATCATCGGTGCCCCGCTCAACCTCCCGTACCCCCTCTTCCATGGCTGCGACTGCGCTTTTGGTTTCAGTCTGGATCGCCTTGATCATCTCGCCGATCTCACGGGTGGCACGGGTAGTGCGCTCGGCCAGGGCCCGAACCTCATCGGCAACAACGGCAAAACCTCGCCCCTGTTCACCGGCACGGGCCGCTTCGATAGCAGCATTGAGTGCCAGGAGATTAGTCTGGTCAGCAATATCCTGAATCGTGCCGATTATCTGTCCAATCTGATCGGATCGGGCGCCGAGGCTTTCTACTGTGCGGGCGCTGTCCTGAACCTTTGCCGCGATCCGTGCCATTCCCTCCACCGTCTGCTGTACCACTAGAGCACCGCTTGAGGCGGTGGCGCTGGCACGGTTAACGCTGTCAACGGCATGACCGCAGTTGCTGGCAATATCGTTGGAAGTCGCAGCCATCTCTTCGCCGGCTGTGGCCACGGTAACGGCCTGGGATGCGACATTTTCTGACCCGGCAGCAATCTGTTCCGCATTTGCCCGCAAATCACGAGCAGCAACGTTCAAGGCATCAGAACAACTGCTGACGCGCTCCATAGCATCTTGAAGCGTATCAGCAATCTGATTGAAACTGGCACCGATAACGCCGAGCTCATCATGGGAACTGACATCGGCCCGCACCAGAAGGTTTCCACCGGCCAACTGCGTTGCCGCATCCTGCAGGCGTGCCGAGGAACGGCCGATAGATGCCGCGATTAAGAGACCTGCGGCAAGCCCGATAACAAGGGCCAGAAAAATGGCACCAACGATCAGGTTACGGAAAAGAGCGTATGTGGCCTGTTCGCGGGTGTGGGATGCCTTGGCCTGGTCGACTTCATGCTGCATCAGGGCTTCCATCGACTTGTTCGCCTTCTGGATGCTCGGGTTGATCACATCAAAGGTTAGGCGATAGGTTTCACGATAATCTCCCGCAAGGACCGATGCCATGGCGGGCTCAAGGCCTTCCTTGACGTACTTCTGGCGATCCTTGCTGAATACATCGGCAAGGTCACGGGTTTCCTTGTCATTGATGCGGGAGGCGTACTCACTCCAGATCTGATCAATTTCCGATATGTATTTTTTTGCCAGATCCGTATGGGCAGTTGTCGGATGCTCATGCAGGGAGCTGAATTCGTTTTTAGGATCATGCTGCAGCGACAGAAGCATCTGAATCCGGTTGGCTCGCATCAGGCCATCGATTTTGGTCAGCAGGGCAGCGTTCTTCATATTGACCTGAAAAACATTTTCCAAGGCCTGGTTACTCTGGCGGAAACCGTAAAGCCCAATACTGCCGACCATGATCATCAGTACAAGCAGCACGACGGTCATGCCGATTAACTTTGATTTTATGCTTAAACTCATCCGTTTATCCTCCGACATGAATTAACATGGTGTCGAATATAGCATGAAAACCTATCGTTTCAATCTGTGTTTACGCGTCCAAAAAACGACATGCCGCATACGCGGCATGTCGTAAACAGGCAGCCCAGCAAATATTAGCAGCCGGAAACTTCCTTCTTGCCCTTCTTAGCCGGTTTTGCCTCTTCCTTTTTATCACCATCTTTTTTCTCGCCGTCCTTCTTCTTGGCATCCTTCTTTTCTTTTTTCTCTTTCTTAACGTCCTTCTTCTCGGTGCTCTCTTCTGACTTGGCATCTTCCTTCTTCATGTGGTGATCAGCCAAGGCAGCGGAAGCAAACGAAACAGCGGTCAGGGCGGCCAGCAACAGGGTCAGTGCTTTCTTCATTGTCATTCTCCTTGTCTCTATGGATATCCGGTACACCGGATTATTCAATTATTCGTTTTTTAGCATACAGCTTCGCCGACTGCAACAGCAATTCATACGATATAGAACACCATCGGCCTGGTGCCCAGATCTTCCTTGTACTTGATGACATTGGGTTTTGAGACCAGTCTGGTGATCAGCGCCTGGGGGTCGTTGATGTCACCGAAGAAGGTGGCATGCCCCAGACAGGTGGTGGTGCAGCGGGTTAGTTCCCCCTTTTCCACCCGGTGGATGCAGAAGTGGCATTTGCGGGCATTTCCTACTGGTGAGTGCCAGTGGCTTTTACGCTTGAAGGTCTTGCCGTATTCTCCTGAATTCTCAACCTCGTAGGTTTTGTCGTGCATATCGCCGGTGAAGTAGTGCCCCACGTCGGCCGAGCGGGCGCCGTAGGGGCAGGCCACGATGCAGTAGCGGCAGCCAATGCACTTTTTGTAGTCGATCACTACCAGGCCGTCATCCCGCTTGTAGGTGGCGGTCACCGGGCAGACCGGGGTACAGGTCGGGGCATCGCACTGCATGCAGGGGCGAGGCAGGAACTTGAGGCCGGTATTGGGATATTCACCGATCTCCTCTTCCTTGACCGGCCGATAATGGATTTCAGGCGGGGTCAGGTTCTCCGACATGCAGCCGGTGGTGCAGGCATGGCAGCCGATACATTTCTTCATGTCGATGGCCATGGCCCAGCGCCGCTCCTTGCGCGGTTTTTTCAGGGCCCGCTGCAGGTCGGCATGCATGATTTCCAGGATATCCTTGTCATCAAACTGATCCATGACTAATGAACCTCCCTACCAGCCACATCGAACAGGCCGGATTTTTCACAGACAAGATACAGCACCGCCACCAGGGACACCGACGCTACCACTACCAGTATTTCGTAGACCGATGGGGTGTAATGCACCACCTCCGGCATATCATAGGCCCGGAACACCGGGATTTTGAAACCACCGATCACCAAGTCGCTTCTTGTTTTGAGCTGGGTCAGCATGATGTACAGGCCGATAAAGGCGAGCCATAGGGGGCTATTACCGAGGCGCAGCAGGATAAAGGGGACCACCACGGCGACCCCGAGGCCGAAGATAATGCTGTTCAGGGCGGTCAATCTGTAGACCTCCGAGCCGTCCACATGGCCAGCCAGGCCGATCATGGTACGCCAGAAGCCGGTTAAAAGCGCCAGTCCCAGTCCGATCTGCAGAAACTTGACAAACGGCGCCAGGTAAACATCGGGGTCAAGGCACTGCTGACGCACAGTCAGGGCCGCCACGATGGTGGTCAGGGCGCAGCCGGTGAGAAAGGCGATGAAGAGGAAGTAAATCGGCAGCAGGGCACTGTAGTAGTAGGCCCTTGAACTGACAGCACCCAGAAGGCTGCCGAGGGTGCTGTGGGTAATGACGGCGACGAAGAACGCACCCCACATGACCTTATCAGAATGGCGGTTACGCTGGATGTTGATATATTCGAGTACGATGGCCACAAAATAACAGGTGTACCAGACGCTCATCCAGAACATGGGTGACGAGGGATTGGGGGAAATGAGGAAGTTGTACATCCGGTCGATGCGGCCCATTTCGGTCGCCAGGGAAAAGAAGGCGGCCGCCGCGGTCAGGATGCCGAGGAAGATTACCCGGGAGGCGAACGGCTGGTACTGGTCCTTGTAGAAGACCTGGCCGAAGAAGTTGACAAAGGTGCAGCCGGTGCTGATCAGTACAAAATAGATATACGTGGTGATCTGCAGGCCCCAGGGCACCAGGTTGGAGGTGTTGATGGTATGACCGTGCCCTTGGATGAAGATTGCTCCGATGGCGTAGAAACCGGCCACCAGGCCTGCCAGAAAGACATAGAGCGGCATTCCGCCCCTGCCGGCAATGATGTCGTTTGTCACAGCCCTAAGCCGTGCGGTGTCGGGGATCAGCACCCCGTTGATGGTTTTGAGATCCATACGCTAGCCCCCCCTGACGATCTTGACGAAATTGCCGCGCATGGCGGTCCCCCCCATGAACGGATCGATGACGTACTTGGTTATCAGATCGTCATCGGCGATACCCTGACCGTCGGCCCGGGTCATCCCCTTGGCATGGACGCCGAAACCGTGGTTCATGTAGACCGCATCATCCCGCAAACGCTGGGTCAGCTTGACCTTGATGCTGCCGGCCGCCTTGACACCATCCTGATTGACCAGGGTGACAATATCACCGCTCTTCAGCCCAAGTTCTTTTCCCTTTTTCGTATTGATCCAGAGATAGTTTTCCTTTTGCAGGTCAGTCAGCATGAAGTTGTTTGTGGTACGGGAAAAGGTATGCAGCGGTGCCCGGCCGAAGAGCAAACGGAAGTGGCCTGCCGGTGGCTGGTGGTGTTTGGTGTACTTCGGCACCGGATCAAAGCCTTTCTCTGCCAGTTGTTTTGAATAGAGCTCTATCTTTCCCGAAGGCGTTCCGAACTCCGGTTGGCTGTCGGCGGTGATGTAGGGAGAGCCACCTTTCTTGATGATCACGCCGTCCCGCTTGAGTTGCGCATAATCAAGCCCGCCCGCCTCGCAGCGTTTTGCAAGGTACTCATCCCCGTCTTTCCAGGGGAAATAGGCCGACAGCCCCAGCTTGCCGCCCAGTTCTTTCGTGATCCACCAGGATGGCTTGGACTCCCACATCGGCTCTACTGTCGGCTGGCGGATGGCGATCTCCGCCTCTCCCTTGAATTTTCCGACGTTGATGTTGTCATGGCGCTCCATGTAGGTGCACTCCGGCAGCACCACATCGGAGTAGTTAATGATATCCATCGGCATGGTGTCAATGGTCACCATCAGGTCCAGATTCTGGATGGCTTTGATGGTCTCCTGCTTGTCCGGCATGGTCTTCATAAGGTTGGCGCCGTACACGAACCAAGCCTTGACCGGTCGCGGCTGGCCGGTAATGGAGGCCTGCTTGATCGAGGTCGTGGTCTGCAGCAGGGCGAACGGATAATTTTCGTCGAGCTTGGCGACCTCGACATGCTCCGGGTAGGCCGGCAGCCCCGGATATTCTGGCACCTTGGCCCCGGTGGCAAAGAAATAGCCCCCTTCACGACCCCAGGTACCGAGCAGGGCATTGAGGATGGCAATGGCGCGGCTGCGCTGGGTGTCGTCGCCGTACCAGGTCGAATAGCGACCGGCACCGATGCAGACATGAGGAGCGTGCATACCCATCTCACGGGCCACCTTGACGATCACATCGCTGGAGATTGAAGTCTCCGCTTCGGCCCACTCGGGTGTATACTGCTGCACCGCCGCCCTCAGTTCATCGAGCCCGGTGGCATACGCGGCAATGTACTCCCTGTCGTAGAGCCCCTCTTCAATAATGATTCTGATCCAGGCCAGAATCAGCGCCAGGTCAGTGGCCGGCCTGATCGGCAGCCAGCGCTCCGCCTTGGAAGCGATATTGGAGAGCCGCGGATCAACCACGGTCATTTTCGCACCGTTCGAGAATCCTTTGACGATGTCCTGCACCTGGCTGTTATGGGCGTTTTCTCCCAGATGGGATCCGAACAGGACGATGTACTTGCTCTTGCTGAAATCGTAATATTCCGGTGAGCCGACATCGGATCCGAATGTCAGCACGAAACCGATATCGCGAGGGCCGCGGCACTGGGCAAATGACGGCGCTGCAGCCAGTGTGCTGCCGTAGGCGTGAAGCAGGTGTTTCCAGAATGCCGCTCCGGTGCCGTGGTAAATGAGCGCCATGGATTCAGGACCATACTTCTCCTTGATTGCGTTCATTTTCTGGGCAATGAGGCCGAGAGCTTCGTCCCAGGTGGCCCGCTTCCAGACCGGTGCACCCCGTGTGCCGGTATTGATCATCGGGTATTTGAGCCGGTCCGGATCATACAACGCACCCAGTGCCGCATTACCCCGGCCGCACAGCCGACCCCGGCCGCGCAGGCTGAGCGGGTTTCCGTCGATCTTGACGACCTTCCTGTTCTCCACCTTGGCAATCAGGCCGCAATTCCAGAAGCAAAGTTCGCAAAACGTAGGAATCTGCGTAAGCTCTTTCTGGCCGGCTTCTTCCGCCCAGGAAAGAAATCGGTCCGGCATTGAGACAGCCGCTGCAACGCCTGCTGTTGCTGCGCCAGTGGCCTTAAGGAATGTTCTGCGGGAAAATTTCATCGACGTTTCAGACCTCCCTGTCGAAAGTTTTTTCGCTGGTATTCCGGCCGAAGCAGCCGAACAACCCATTCAATGTATATGAATTTTTAAATACATACGTGCAAAAAAAAGTCCTGCCCGTTCCCCCGCCGAAGCGGGGGAACACAAGACCAGCAGGCTACTCTTTCGTTATGCTGTAGACACCCTTTTTATCCTTGTCAAAATCAACCTTGGCGTTCAGGAACTTGACGTTGGCATAGCCAAGTTCCCGAAGCGAATGATAAGCCATTTCCGCCCTGATGCCGGTCGAGCAGTGAGTAACAACCAGCTTGTCCCTGGGAATCTCGGCCGCACGGTCCTTGATCTCTTCGGCCGGAATCAGCTTTGCGGTCTTGAGCATGCCGGCATTCCCCTCGTCTGTGTTGCGCACGTCGATGACCACGACGTTAGCCGGGAGTTTTTCGGCGTACATCTTAAACTCATCGACTGAAATCTCTCCCGGCCGCGGCTTGGGAGTGTAGGTTGCCTTGGCAGACGGTGTGCCGCTTGCCACATTATATTTAGCCGCCTGCCAAAAATCGTAACCGCCGCTTACAATCAGCACGCGCTTGAACCCCTCTTTCACCAGGCTTGTAGCAACAGCTCCTGCATCGGAACCGGATTTCTGATCGTAAATCATCACAGGGGCATTTTTCTTGATATCCAGGGTTTTAACAAGTGTTGCCGCCTGCGTGGCCGGGAAAGAAACCGCCCCCTTGATAAATCCCTGTGTGGCATCTGCTGCGGGCCGGACATCAAGCAGCACATGGGGAATATCCTTATCAATCCATGCTTCCTTGAGGAACTGGGTCGAGAGAACGCCGTAATTACGCTCAAGCCAGCCCGGCATGCCGTCCTTGTACACTTTGAGGTTTTTGTAGCCGAGTTTGCGGGCCTTGTCGGCAGACCCGGGGCTCATGTTGCAGGCCGGCCCAGCGCAGTAGAAGATGATCAAAGCGTTCTTGTCCTTCGGAAGCAATTTCTCGGCAACCTTATCGAATGCGGGATAGGGGAGGTTAACGGCTGTCGGGATCGATCCCTCCTGGAAACGGGGGAGCGGACGGGAGTCAAACAGGAAATAGCTGCCCTTCTCCGGCCCCAGAGCAACAAGCTTCTCCACATCGGCAGTCTTCATCAGCATTTCGTCGGGGATCTTGACCGGTGGCTTCTCCAGCACCCTGACAGCGGTTTTGACACCGTTCTTCTCCACATATTCAACTTTGATCTCGTGGCCCTTCTTGGTTTTGCGCAGGAATTCACCGTCTCCGGCCTTCCCTTCGCCGTTGATGACCTTGACCGTGTCCTCATCGAACTTGATCAGCTCAACCGCCTCGTCCATACGGACCTGAATTGTCTTGGCCTTGAAGGCGACATTGTCGAAATACCCACGCACGGCATTGGCCTCCGCCTTGTGGCAGTTGGTGCAGATCTTGGCAAGGGCCGGCTTTTCCGGTGCAGCTGCCGCCTGTCCCGCCAAAGCCGCCACAACTGCTGTTGCCGCCAGACATCTGTTCAGAATCCTCTTCATACTGTACCTCCCGTGTCGAATGATAACGCCGCCGGCTCCGGTGCTGCTAATGCTCCCGCGATCCGTATCGGACAGCGCACCGCTTGCAAAAACAATTTATTTGCCATATTTTAGGACATTACAAAATGTCACCAGAATTGGAAAGCGCAAGTTTCTTATCGGGCCATCAGCGATACTTATAGCACACCATCCCGGGCGGTCAACCCATGGAATCAATCTACCTGAAAACGCTCTGCTCCGTTCTCGACACCGGCAGTTTTTCCGGTGCCGCGAAAGAGCTCAACATCACCCAGTCAGCGGTTTCTCAACGGGTCAAATTTCTTGAGGAGCATTTTGATGCCACCCTGATCGACAGGTCAGGCGGCAAACTCACGCTTACCGAAGCCGGAGAGATCGTTGTCAAAAAGGCCCTGCAGATTCTGGCCATTGAAAAGGAACTGGCCGACGAACTTCTCAGCCGGGGCAGCAAAAGCAGGCTTTCTCTCTGTTGCACCCCGACCTTTGGCATCGTGTACCTGCCCAGGGTGCTCAATCTGTTTTTCATGGCCAATACAAGCGACGTCGATTTCAAATTCATCATTCTCTCGCCGGCTCAAGCACTGAAAGGTGTTGCAGAACACGACTTTGATATGGCCGTCATCGAGCACTGCGGGGCCTTGCATCTGGCCGGAGCTTCGGTGCTTCGGCTGCCGGACGACGAGATGACATTTATCGCTTCTCCGGAATTGCGGCTTTCAGCCCCTGACGTAACACTCGAAGAACTTCAGCATCATCGTATCATCGCCCGCAGGGAGGGCTGCAGTTCCCGCTGCCTGCTGGTTGAGAACCTCACACAATTCGGCACCGGCCTTGGCGGTTTCAGGAGCGTCACCATCTACGACGACCTCTACCTGACACTCCAGAGCGTCGTTTCAAAGCGAGGGACAGCGTTTGTCTCCCGTTCCCTCGTAAAAGACTATGTCCGTCGCGGAGAGATTACCGAGCACCGGGTGCCCGGATTCCGAAACTTCCGCTCCCGTTCGCTTGTTTTCAACCCGGAGCGCATTGCCACACCCCTTGCCGCAAGCTTCAAGGATTGCGTACTGAACGTCTTCGATCACCATTCCGCTCTGTAATGGCAATGCGGCATTGCTGTTCCGGCTTGCATCTCGCCTCCTGTCAATGTACTATCTGCCTCGTTTCAGCATATTTCCACTGCGCCTGTCTGCAAGGATCCCGACATTTATGGCACGACTTTACATCATCGGAACCGGCCCCGGAGACATATCACACCTGACTGAAGCGGCCCGTCTGGCGCTTAACGACGCTTCACTGATCATCGGTTATGACACCTACATCGACCAGGTCCGCCCTCTGCTCAAAGGCAAGCAGATCGTCTCGACCGGCATGATGCAGGAGGTTGACCGGTGCCGCGAAGCAATTTCAGCGTCCCGCGGGGGGCAGACCGTTGCGCTGGTATCCGGCGGAGACGCAGGAATCTACGGTATGGCGGGGCTTGTTTTCGAATTGATCAACCAGGATCAGGAGGATTCCCCTGAAGTAATCGTCGTACCCGGACTGTCTGCGATCCAGGCGGCCGCATCCCAGCTGGGCGCACCGGTCATGCATGATTTCGCCGTGATTTCGCTTTCCGACCTTTTGACCCCCTGGGAGGTGATCACCCGGCGCCTTGAAGCAGCCGCCCGGGCCGACTTCGTGGTGGCACTCTACAACCCCCGCAGCAGTAACCGCATCACACAAATTCAGGAAGCCCGCTCCATACTGCTTGAAAACCGAAGCCCGGCAACTCCGGCGGGAATTGTGCGCAATGCCTGCCGCGATGGCCAGTCCGTTACCGTGACGACCCTTGAAAACCTTCTTGATCACGACATCGACATGGCAACCATCGTGATCATCGGCAACTCGTCCAGCTTTGTCGATCGGTTCGGACGCATGGTGACACCCCGCGGATATGAGCGCAAATACGGCGTCGCAGAAAGGCAGAAGGAGTCAATTGAAACCTCTGCCGCGCCGGATACACATCCCGGCGCCGTCATGATCTGCGGGACAGCTTCCGATGTGGGCAAGTCGGTCATTACTGCCGGGCTTTGCCGGCTGCTTGCCAGAAAAGGGCTGACCGTCGCACCCTTCAAATCCCAGAACATGTCGCTCAATTCCTACGTTACTCCCGAAGGGGGCGAAATCGGCCGGGCCCAGGCCATGCAGGCCCAGGCCTGCCAGATCCACCCCCATACCGACATGAATCCGGTCCTGCTCAAGCCCAGCTCCGATACCGGCAGCCAGGTGATAATCCAGGGGCGGCCGGTCGGAACCATGACTGTTTCCGAATACGACGCCTACAAACCCCGGGCACTGGAAAAAGCCTGGGAGAGTTTCGAGCGCCTGCGCCAGGCATACGAATTTATCGTGATTGAAGGCGCCGGAAGCATCTCCGAGATTAATCTGAAACAGAGCGATATCGCCAACCTGAAAATTGCCCTGATGGCACGCTGCCCGGTGATTCTGGTCGCCGACATCGACCGTGGGGGGGTGTTTGCCCAGATCGTCGGCACGATCGAACTGCTTGAACCGGCCGAACGGGCCTACCTGCGCGGTATCATCATCAACAAATTCCGCGGTGACGCCTCGATCCTCGCCTCCGGGCTCGATTTCATCCGCGAACGGACCGGGGTCCCGGTCCTCGGCGTTGTGCCGGTTATCTCCGATCTCAACCTTCCGGCCGAGGACAGTATGGCATTGTCGCATCGTTCGAAAGTGGTCAGCATCGTGGCCGCCCAGAAAAAGATCAATGTCGGCGTACTGAAACTGCCCCGCATTTCCAATTTCACCGATTTTGACGATATCCAGCGCGAACCTGACGTCAACCTCAGCTATATCGAAATGCCGGAACAACTCGATGCAATCGACCTGCTGATTATTCCGGGGAGCAAATCGACCATCGCTGACCTGTATTTTCTGATGGAGCGGGATCTCTACGACCCGGTCAGGTCATTCAAAGGCAGGATCATCGGTATCTGCGGCGGCTATCAGATGCTTGGCCAGCGTATTATTGACCCTCACGGGGTCGAATCCTCGATCAGGGAAGCTGACGGCCTGGGCCTTTTGCCGGTCGAGACTGAAATCATGCTGGACAAAGAGAGCCACCAGGCCCTGGCCTATCTGGAAGAGGGTGGACTGATGGTGGCACCGGACTGCAACGGCATTCTGACCGGCTACGAGATTCACATGGGGCATACGACCGCCGTTACCCCGATCAGGCACTTTGCCCGTATTTTCCGGCGCGGTGAGACATCCGTCAACATCGAGGATGGTGCCGTCTCGGCTGACGGGCGCATCTTCGGCACCTACCTGCACGGCATTTTTGACAACCCTCGTTTCCGGGAGATCTACCTCAACTCCATTCGCCTCGAAAAAGGCATGGCCCTGCGTCGCGGCCCCCAAAAGCAGGCCAGCGAAGACCCCTTTGATCGGCTGGCGGACCACCTTGAGCGCAACCTGAACATGGAGGCCCTGCTGGGGGTTTGCGGAATCAGCCGGTGATACCGGCCGGCCCTGAAATCCTGCTGTCGGCACTGGCCCTTGACCTTCTGCTGGGCGACCCTCGCTGGTTACCCCACCCGGTCGTCCAGATCGGCCGGCTGATATCATTCCTTGAACCCCGCCTGCGCCGCCTGGCAGGTGACACCCGCTTTTCCGGCATCCTGCTGCTGGTATTCACCGTTTCTACCAGTGCCGGATTTGCCTGGCTGCTGCTGACAACTGCCGATCAACTTCCCCGGCCAGCATCTCTGATGACCGCCATTATCATTTCCTATACCTGCCTCGCCGCCCGCTGCCTGCACACGGAGTCAGCGGATGTGGCCACGGCGCTCTTGCAGGGCAACCTAGAGGATGCCCGCCGGCTATTGTCATACATCGTCGGCCGGGATACCGACCGACTGGAGGAGCCGGACATATGGCGCGCTCTTGTGGAAACCGTGGCTGAAAACACCTGCGACGGGATCATTGCGCCGCTGTTCTGGCTTGCCCTGGGCGGACCGGTTGCCGGTATCGCCTACAAGGCGGTCAGCACGCTCGATTCAATGGTCGGCTATCGCAACGAACGCCACATCAGGATCGGATGGGCCTCGGCCCGGATGGATGATCTGCTCAATTTCATCCCGGCCCGCATCACCGCCATTCTAATGATACTTTCCGCTCCCCTGGCCGGTTTGTCTGCCGTCCAGGCAATCCGGACTTTTACCCGAGACCGGTTCAACCACCCGTCCCCCAACAGCGGGCACCCCGAAGCTGCGGCCGCCGGAGCACTCAAGGTCAGACTGGGCGGACCGGCCAGCTACAATGGAGTCCAATCGTGCAAGCAGTATATCGGCGACCCTCTGCTGCCGCTTGACGAACGGGCATACCGGGGTATGATCAGACTGATGTATCTGGCGACCGTTCTGATGTTCACGCTTGCAACGGCAGCACTGCTGCTCGGGAGATAGTGTCATGCCACACACCTATGACCATGGCGGCAATGTTTTTTCAATCTCACGCCAGATGGGTATCGCCCCTGAAGAGCTGATCGACTTTTCAGCCAGCATCAATCCGCTCGGAATCTCACCGCTGGTGCGAAAAAGCCTGATCTGCGCCCTTGACAGCCTGACCCACTACCCCGACAGCACCCATCTTCCCCTGAAACAGGCTCTGGCCCGCCACCACGGACTGAAACCGGCCAACTTCATCATCGGAAACGGCTCAACCGAAATCATCTACCATATGCCGGTCATGCTGCCCGGAAAACGCGCCCTGATCATATCGCCCTCCTTCAGTGAATATGTCCGGGCTCTTGGCCAGCAGCACTGGGAGGCTAGGCATTTCATCCTCTCGCCTGAAAATGGCTTCTCAATTGACACCGACCGGCTGAAACTGGAATTGAGTACGGGGTACGACGCACTCTATCTCTGCAATCCGGGCAATCCGGGCGGGACACTGTACCCCCTGCGGGTCATCGAGCAGATTTACAGCATCTGCCTGGCTGCAGGTACGTTTCTAGTGCTGGATGAAGCGTTTATGGACTTCTGCGAAGACGCATCCGCCAAGCAGTTCATCATCCATAGCGACAACGGGATCATCCTGCGCTCGATGACAAAATTTTTCGGGATCCCCGGACTGCGCCTCGGCTATGCGATCGCAAGCCCGACCATCGCGGAACGGCTGGATGCCATGGGAGGCCCCTGGAGCGTCAACACTCTGGCACTGGAAGCTGGTGTGGCCGCCCTCCAGGACCAGGATCATAACCGCCGGACGATCGAATTCATCCGCCAGGAACGTCGCGGCATCTATGAACAGCTTGACCGCTTCCCGGCGCTGAAGCCTTACCCTTCATCGGCCAATTTTCTGCTGGTTGAACTGACCGGCGGAATGACCGCCCATGAGTTGAAGGAACGGCTGGTGGCGATGAGAATGCTGATCAGGGACTGTTCATCATTCATGGGGCTGACACGTCATTTCTTCAGGATTGCGGTGCGAACAAGTCAGGAAAACCATCGGCTTTTGGAGGGATTACGACGAATACTCAAATGATTAGGACGATCAGCGGGCACATAAAAAGGGGACGCCATAATGGCTCCCCTTTTTACTTTCATTCCATTCTCTCCACCCTGCCGTCGGCCTTAAGGGCCTCCGGCGAGTTTCCTCAACCAGTGGGAGTCAGTATGCTGCTTCAGGCAATTCCCGCATAATGGGGCAGCACACCACAGCAGGGAGCGACTCCCGTTTTGTTTAGCATTCCGCCCGGGCACTGCGGCCATCGAGCAGGGTAGAGAGAACGAACCGTTGCTTTATTATTACACCTGGCTGTGCATAAATTCAAGCGCTTTGTATACAGAACGGGCGGTGCCCGAGAAAAGTATTTAACAGCCCTATTTCATTCATCAACTGATCAAATCCGGCAAACGTGAGAGACTGGGGACCGTCAGAAAGCGCTTTTTCCGGATTGGGATGCACTTCCACCAGAACACCGTCAGCACCCGCCACCAGAGCTGCCTTGGCCATGGGAGCCACCAGTGAACGCTTGCCGGTAGCATGGGACGGATCGACCATGATCGGCATGTGTGACATCTCCTTGATCAGCGGCACCACCGACAGATCAAGGGTATTACGGGTGGCGGTCTCGTAGGTGCGGATACCCCGCTCGCAGAGGATCACCTGCTCATTCCCTTCGGCCAGGATGTACTCTGCAGCCGCCAGGAATTCTTCGACCGTGGCGCTCATACCGCGCTTGAGCAGCACCGGTTTTCTGATTTTTCCAAGCTCCCGCAGCAGGTCGAAATTCTGCATGTTGCGGGCTCCCACCTGAAGCAGGTCGGCATATTCAGCCACCAGCCCCACATTGTCCGGGCTCATCACCTCGGTCACGATCGGCAGTCCGCTTTCCCTTCCGGCAATCGCCAGCAGTTTGAGCCCTTCTTCGCGCAGCCCCTGAAAGGTGTGGGGTCCGGTACGCGGCTTGAACGCACCGCCACGGAGCATGTCTGCCCCGCACTTCTTCACGTGAAGGGCGGTCTTTACGATCTGTTCCTCGCCTTCGACAGCGCACGGCCCGCCTACCACTACCGGCCGGCATCCCTGCCCCACCTTAACTCCGGCCACATCGACGATGGTATCCTCGGGGTGGAAATCGCGGGAAACCAGCTTATACGGCTTTGAAACATGGATTACCCGCTGAACTCCCGGCAGTTCGAGAATTTTTGAATCATCAACATAGCCATGGTTTCCCAGTACGCCGATGGCGGTCCGCTCACTGCCGGGGATCGGCTCGGCCCGGTAGCCCATTTCCTGGACGATTCTGACAACGGAATCCACATCGGCCGGGACAGCATTGTGGTTCATAACGATCAACATGTGCAGGTTCTCCTGTGGCTATTCATGCCGTTCCGACAATTTTCTCAACTTCTCCAACTGGTAAATGACCACATTGCCCCCCTCGACCTCGATAATCCCCTCCTCCTTGAGTTTTTTGAAGGTGCGGGAAATCGTCTCATTGGCGGTACCGAGGCGGGAAGCCAGCTCTCCCTTGCGTATGCCCAGGTCAGTGTAGGTCACACCGCCGTAGGTCGTTGATTTCTCGTCCACACGCCGCACCAGAAATGATGCCAACCGCGAGGTGACATCGGCAAAGGAGAGTTCTTCGATCTGGCGGGCGAACTGACGCAGCATCAGCGACAGCGACACCACCAGGTTAAGGGCGAAGTTCGGGTTTCTGCTCATCAGCTCCATGAAACCTTCGCGGGGCAGGTAGAGTACTTCACCAGCCTCCATGGCACGGGATTCTGCCGGGTAGCGCCCGTCACCGAAGAAAGCCGCCTCGGCGAAGGTCTCGCCGGGACGCACGAAATGGAGCACCTTTTCACGTCCGTCCGGCGAAACACGGCAGAGCTTGAGACTGCCGGACACCAGCAGGTAGAAACCGGTGGCCTCCTCCCCCTCGCAGAAAAGGGTTTCCCCCTTGCGGAAGGCACGCCTGACGGTGATGGCGGCCAACTCGGCCAGGTCATCGTCCTTAAGGCCGGAGAAGAGTAGTGATTTTTTGAGGAGCTGGATTAATTCCATAAACTAGACCGAAATAACACAGGGGTCACAGAGAACACGGAGAAAACAAGACAAGCAATCGATTTGAATTTTACCCTAGAAAGCTTTCGAATCTGACGTTACACCTTTCTCTGTGCTCTCCGTGCCTCCGTGTTTCAAATGTATTTACTTCTTCAAAAAGGCCGCAATCCGCTCCGCCACCTGCGGCGCGGTAAAGCCGAATTTCTCCGCCAGCACCTTGTCGGGGGCCGAAGCACCAAAGTGCTCGATGCCGATGAAAAGGCCATCGCAGCCGATCAGCCGCCCCCACGACTCGCCCCGTCCCGCCTCGAAGGCGACGCGCGGCACACCCGGCAGCAGTACACCGGCACGGTAGTCGGCCGGCTGGGCCAGAAAGCTTTCCAGACAGGGGACTGATACCACATTGGCCGCGATGCCGGCATCCTTCAGGCGTGCAGCGGCATCGAGCGCCACATGAACCTCGGAACCACTGGCCATAATCACCACATCCGGCTGCGCCACGGCGGCCACAGTGTAACCACCCTTGAGGATGGTCTCGCTGGTGATCCCCTGGCGGGGGATGACCGGTAGTTTCTGGCGGGTCAGGATCAGGGCGGTCGGACCATCGTACGTCAAGGCCGCCTGCCAGGCCAGGGCTGTTTCCATGCCATCTGCCGGCCGGATCACCTGGAGGCCGGGGATCAGGCGCAGCGATGCCACATGCTCGATCGGCTGATGGGTGGGGCCGTCCTCACCGACAAAGAAGGAGTCGTGGGTAAAGAGGGAGATCGCCTTCTGGTTCATCAGCGCCGACAGGCGGATGGCCGGCCGGCAGTAATCGGAGAACACCAGGAACGTGGCGCCGTAGGGGATAAAGCAACCGTAGAGCGCCATACCGTTGACGATGGCTCCCATGGCGTGCTCGCGGATGCCGAAATGCAGGTTGCGGCCGCTGAACGCATCGGCCTGCACCGACGGAGAGCCCTTGATGTCGCTGTTGTTGGACGGCGCCAGGTCGGCAGACCCGCCCACCACCGAGGGGACCAACTCGGCCACCTTCTGCAGAACCGCGCCGGAGAGGGCGCGGGTGGCTCCGTCCTTGCCGTTTACCACCGCCAGCAGCTCATCGGTCAGGTTGGCCGGCAGCCGTTTGTGCCACATCTGGTCCCACAGGGCCGCTTTCTCAGGATTAGCGGCATGCCAGGCCTCAAACCCGCGCTGCCAGGCCGCATAATGCTGCTTCAGCTCGGCCACCCGATCGGCGCAGGTTTCCCGCACGTCGGCCGGGATTTCGAACGCCGGCGCCTCCCATCCCAGATTGGCGCGGGTGGCAGCGATTTCGTCCGCACCGAGCGGTGAGCCGTGGGCACTGGACGAGCCCTGACATTTAGGGCTTCCATAGGCGATCATGGTGGTGGCGATGATCAGCGACGGCTTGCTGGTCTCTGCCTTTGCGGCAGCGATGGCCGCCACAATCTGGTCGTTGTCGTGGCCATCGATCTTCTGCACATGCCATCCACAGGCGTTAAAACGCACTTCGACGTCCTCGGACCAGGCCAGATTAGTCTTCCCTTCGATGGTGATGCTGTTGCTGTCGTAGATGTAGACCAGATTGCCGAGTTTCAGGTGACCGGCCAGGGCGGCCGCCTCGTAGCTGATCCCCTCCTGGAGACAGCCGTCGCCCAAAAGGGCGTAGATATGGTGGTTGACCGGCTTGAAATCTACGGTATTGAACCGCTCGGCGGCCATCTTTGCGGCAATTCCCATACCGACGCCGTTGGCAAATCCCTGGCCAAGCGGACCGGTGGTAACCTCGACACCGACGGTGTGGCCGAACTCGGGATGCCCCGGAGTTCTGCTGCCCCACTGGCGGAAGTTTTTGATCTCGTCCATCGGCAGATCGAAGCCGAACAGGTGCAGCAGCGAGTACTGGAGCATGGAGCCGTGCCCAGCCGAAAGTATGAAGCGGTCACGGTTTTCCCAGGCCGGATCGTCCGGATTGAACTCAAGAAAATTGCCCCAGAGAGCCACAGCGCAGTCGGCAGCCCCCATCGGCAGGCCGGGATGGCCGGAATTGGCCTTGTCGATAGCTTCGGCAGACAGGATACGGATGGCATCGGCACAGCGCCGGGCCTTGGCGGCGGGGATCATGATGTGTTGCATGTCGGTGTTACTCCTTACAATGGCAAATTAGGGTATGAAGTGGTTGAACCCAGTTTGATGTGCAGAATAGCTGCCGGCGCCGGAAACGCTTACAGCCGTTACCCCCGGAGAGCTTGTTACTATACCAACAGGGGTGGCCCCGACGCCACACTTTTTCATAATGGCAATGATTTTTTCACGGCAGCCCGGGGGGGTGGTAAAGCAGAGTTCGTAATCCTCGCCGCCGGTAAGAGCAGGCTCACAGGGCTCAATGGAACGTTCGGCAGCGGCCGCACGAAGTCCTGCGGAAAGAGGCAATGATTCGATCCCGATATTTCCGCCGACGCCGGACTGCTCGGCGATATGGCCGAAATCGGCCATGAGGCCATCGCTGATATCGATCATGGATGTGACCAGACCGGATTCTGCCAGGGCCAGGCCAGCCGCAACACGCGGCACCGGGTCGAGCAGGCGGGAGATAAGAGAATAACTCCTCCCTTGATGTGAGGGGGCTGGGGGGAGGGCGTTTTCATTGG
>DCNF01000045.1:0-5596 GCA_002322035.1 Geobacter sp. UBA1603 | reverse complement strand
TTTTCTTCCACCAATTTCAACCCCATGGCCGCATCACCAAGCGTCCCTGTCACCCAGATTTCATCGCCCGGACGGGCACCGCTGCGGCGGACGATTTTCGCAGGTTCCTGCTCCCCCATGATGGTCACTGAGATGACCAGCCCGGCGCGTGAGGAGCAGGTATCACCGCCGATCAGGGTAACGTTGTGCTCGGCTGCCATGGCGAGAAAACCGCGGGTGAACTCATCGAGGAAATCGAGGGGCATGTCAGGGGGAATAGCGAGCGACAGGGTCGCCCAGCGTGGGATGCCGCCCATGGCGGCGATATCGGATATGTTAACCGCCAGAGACTTACGCCCGATCCGGTACGGATCGTGCCATGAGCGGCGGAAATGAACATCCTCCAGCAGCATGTCGGTGGAGGTGAGGAGCTGCATGCCCGGCGTCACGGATGTCACGGCGCAGTCGTCGCCGATACCGGTGATAACACCGAATGCCGGCTTGACGGATGCGGAAATTCGGCCGATGAAGCCGAATTCGCCGAGGGTGAAAAGGGTATTAGTTCCTTTTTTCAAGAGTACTTTCCTTTGTCAGTATAACGGGGATGTCGCTGTGACACGAGCATCAGCGAGACGGCTCCAGTGGCGTGTTAAAATGTCTGGCAGGTTGCTGGCTGGGTGTCAGTGTAATTTATCCAGTTTTTGCCATTGCCTTAAACAAAGTGGAAGCTGTGTCTGGATTTCTATTTCCCCTTCACCGTTTTGGTGGTGATTCTTTCCAGCATGTCGATGAGAAGCCGCCACGTTGCGATTGTCTCCACACGCCTGCTGAGGCCCTTATCTTCGCTAAAAACAGCCGGTGTGCGGTCCCTGCGGTTTTGGTAGATCCTGTTGTTGAATATTTCCGTGCCGCCTTCGCCGGTGCATGTGCCATGTACCACCAGGTCCTGATAGCCGTCACCGGTAAAATCGGCAAGATCGGCTTTGAGTATCCGGCATGACTTCCATGGGTAGTCGATAGGCGGATACACATCTTCCATGCTGATCAATGACAGATGGGTCTGTCCGTCCGACACCATCACCTTGAAGTCGGTACGCCCTTCCGCCGCGACAACTACCAGACAATTCCTCTGCAGCGGGAATGACGCGGATAGAGCCGGACCGTAGATTTCCTTCGCGTCTCTGCAGGCCTCGTCACCGGTCAACAGGGGCTGGTCGGGAGGGGCCAGGGATTCGGGCATCTGCCGGCCGGGGTCCCGTCTTGCCGAAGAGAGTCTGTAGATGTCAACGAGATGGGCCATTTCGTTGGTCATTGCCCAGCCAACGTCGCCGTTCGGAAACGTTTTAAAATAGTTTTCGGCAGTTGCATTGTGCGTTCCGTATTTCTGCACTGCATGGACACGTTTCGATTCATGCCAGATATTCCTGTACGGCCAGCGCGCTTCGGTTGCCATGGGAGGTTCGAGCCATTCCCCGTTGTAGTCAAGAACCCCGAGCTGGAATGAGTCGCCGTAGTAGCGGTTGGCTTCCCTTTTCTCCTTTGGCGGTTTATAGGCATTCCAACCGATGACGATCCGGTCGTTCCAACTGCCCATCTGCAGACATGTCTCTTCAACATCCGGGGTGTCGGTAAGCCACTTCAGCCACCTCCTCTTACCGTCAATGCCGATTTTCATCAATCCCACATCGTAGCTTTTCCTGTCCAGGGTGGCGCTGAAGCTGACCACCAGACCGTCATTGACAGCAACAACATTGCCCAGCGTGACCGGCACGTAGTTGTCGCCCTTTGTTCCCGGCATGGGAAAGATATTGCTATCCGTGACCGTTGGCAGAGATTTGCCCGGGAGTCTGACCAGGTTATAGGCGATGCCGCGTGGATTAGCATCGCCTTTGGCAAAGGCATACATGAAGCTGCCGTCGGTATGCAGCCGCTGTTCAAAGCTGTGGCTCACGTTCAGGCGCCATCCGAAATTGGCGAGGTGGTAGTATTTGCGCCCTTTAAATGATCCAGGACCCTTGATCTCTCCGAAACCGTCGATGACAAACAGTATATCGCTCTGGTGGACATCAGGCTTATCCCGGGTGCCGAAATTTCTCAGGGTGGCGAAGTAGGCGCCGTAGTATTTGCCGGTCCAGATCAGCTGAAAATCGCCGGTGTTGGTCGGTTTCTGGCTGTCGGCCTGCGTTAGGTCGGTCAACGGAAGCAGTGTCGTGTCGAACAGCACCTTTCCCTCTGTCGTATAGCGCAGCAGGCGGATACCCGCACTGCCACCTTTTGCCATCCCCACGAGGGCGGCAAAACCGTCTTCATGGCTCACCAGGGACAATAGCACGATGCCGTCCGGAAGCAGTATGTCGGGGCCGCGCCGCCGGTCCTGGTCATCAAGCGGTGTGACGTGTGGTGTCCAGTACTTGTCATTCCAGCCCAGGTAACTGCCACCGGAAGGCGCAGGCGAGAGGATCGGTCCGGTATTGAATGGCATAGGAGTCTTGTAGGTATAATAGGAAGCTATATATTGTCCCAGATTGACGGTGCTCTTGTTCACGACAAACGGGGAGGCAATGGCAAGCTGTGGCACGAGCATCAGAATTGCCATGAAGACCAGAAGCGGGGTCAGCCATACACACGTGACAAAAGTTAGATGTGTAAGTCTGACCCAGCTTGTATTCTTCTTCAGTTTGTTTTCAAGCTCTATCATTTTTTTGTTCGCCCAACGGTGATGAGGCTGACCGGCCCGCCCAGCCTTTCCGGGCGGTCTGGTCGTGCCGCAAGTTGGACATTCTCATGTTGTCATGTTTTGCCGACAAATGCCTTGTGCAGTGGCAGTTATTAAAGAAGTTGACGTCTTAAATCAAATTGTATATACAATAAACGTGATCTACGAATGGGATGAAAACAAGCGGTTGAAAAACTTTGAAAAGCATGGATATGACCTTGCCGATGGTCAACTTGTTTATGAATCTCCAAAAAAGATCACAGTTGAAAGTCACCGACCTCATGAACACCGCTGGCTGGATATTGCCGAAGTTGGCGGCGAATTGGTAACTCTTACTCTCGCCTATACGTTACGCGGAGAGGCAGTTCGCTGTTTCTCGCTCCGGAAAGCCAGTCGTAAGGAAAGGAGCCTTTACTATGAGCAAAATAGTCAGAAAGACCTCTAAAGAAATCGAAAGCATGCGTTCCAGAGGAGAAATCATGACTGACTCGGAACGAGTCAATCATCTTTCTGAAGAGTCTGTTGAACGCATGGCTATGGACGACCCGGAAAATTTTCTTAAAACCGATGAGGATTGGGCACAGGCTATCATTCATCGTCCGGGTATTCGTGGGCCTCAGAAAGCCCCTACAAAAAAGTCAATTGCTATCCGACTGTCTCAAGATGTGATAGAAAATTTCAAATCCACTGGCGCTGGTTGGCAATCACGGATCGATGATGCGTTAAGGATGTTTTTGAAAGAGCACCCTTTGAAGCATGGTTGACCCTCATTTTTCCATTCTATGCCATGCTTCCTTATAATATCCGTGTCATAACTTCTCGGCTGAAGCCCGTAATTTCCCAATCAAGCCATTTCACTGTTGAACATCACCCGTGCACTTTCACCCCAAGCGCCCGTGCATGGCCGAGCAGCTTACGGTCGAAGGTCGCCAGCGCCACATCCCGCCTGCCCTTGCAATACGCCAATAACACGGCATCGCCATATTCGTCGCATGACGCCGGCCAGATGTCGAGCAACCTCTGGTGGTCAAGTTCATGTGCCACTTCTACCCCTGGCGTCGCCATCAGATCGCGCAACATGGCATTGATGGCACGAGGTTCCTGATTATAGACCTTGTTCAGGACATAGACAAATTCCGTTATGACGTGCTGGTGACAGATAATAGTGAGTTGAGAATGCAGAGCGGCATCGAACAATCGAGCCGCCTGCTCCTGTTGCTCCCGGTTACGGTCGGTAACCAGCGAGATCAGCACATTGGTATCAATAGCTACACGCTTCACCGGTACTTCTCCACCCGAAGATCGCGGGCCGCTTTGATGTCGTCGGCAATGTCGCCGCTCCCGACAGCAATGCTGCCCCGATGGGCAAGAAAACCATTTCTTACGGGAACAACCGTTGCTTTGCCCCCCTCGACACGCCATTCGATGGCATCGTGCACGTCCAGCCCCAGCAGTTTTCTCACGGCTTTAGGCACCGTGGTCTGGAATTTCGACGTCAATACCGATGTACTCATACCGCCCTCCTTTTTTCTTACATTTAAATAATATCGTAAGAAATAGTTCCTGTCAATCCGGGGACAGTCGAATAAAAAAAGGCATGACGTATCAACGCCATGCCCTAGTACTCCTCATTCCGCTTCCAGTTCAAAAATGGAAGCGGCGTCAGGCGGTTATTTCTTTCCGCGGCCGCACCACAACCTTATGCGGCAGACGCCCACCCCTGGGCTTCTCCTCACCCTTTTTGGAAAGTGGCGCCTTGGGCGGAAACTTCTCCAGAGCCAGTTTGAGTACCTCGCTGACTTCCGTCACCGTGACGATCTTAACCTTCTTGAGGATTTCGGCCGGGATATCCTCCAGGTCCTTCTTGTTCTGCTCGGGGATGATTACCGTCTTCATGCGCGAGCGCACCGCCGCCAGGATTTTCTCCTTGAGGCCGCCGATCGGCAGCACCTTGCCGCGCAATGTCACCTCACCGGTCATGGCCACATCCTTTCGGACCGGGATGCGGCAGAGAATCGACACCAGCGCGGTCGTCATGGCAATACCGGCCGAAGGGCCATCCTTGGGAATCGCTCCGGCAGGCACATGAACGTGAATTTCATTGTCCTGGAACAGTTCCGGTTTGAGGTTCATGGAGTCGGCATGGGCACGGATATAGGAATGGGCGGCATGGACAGACTCCTTCATAACGTCGCCCAGCTGCCCTGTCAGCGTCAACCCGGCCTTGCCGGCCATCAACGAAGCCTCGATGTGCAGGATCTCACCGCCGACCGGCGTCCAGGCCAGGCCGTTGACAACGCCCACTTCATTATTCTCAAGGTCGTCCTCGCGCAGGAATTTTGCACCGCCCAGAAACGTCGGGAGGTTCTTGGCCGTCACCTTTATGATGCGACCGTTCCCTTCGGCCACACGACGGGCCACCTTGCGGCAGACCGTGCCGATCTCACGCTCTAGGTTGCGCAGACCGGCTTCGCGGGTATATTTGGCAATAATTTCCTTCAGCGATTCATCGTCAAAGCTGATGTGCTTCGCCTTGAGCCCGTTTTCCTTCATCTGGCGCGGAACAAGGTATCGCTTGGCTATCTCCAGCTTTTCCTCCTCGGTATACCCGGAAAGCGAGATCACTTCCATGCGGTCACGCAGGGCCGACGGCACCGGGTCGATCTGGTTGGCCGTGGCAATGAACATGACATTGGAGAGGTTGTAGGGCTGGTTGATGTAGTGGTCGGAGAATGAATGGTTCTGCTCCGGATCAAGAACCTCAAGCAGGGCCGATGACGGATCACCCTTGTAGTCGTAGCCGAGCTTGTCAATCTCGTCCAGCATGATGACCGGGTTGGTGGTGCCGGCCTGTTTCATGGCCTGGATGATTCTCCCCGGCATGGCGCCGATGTAGGTGCG
>DCNF01000011.1:794-4936 GCA_002322035.1 Geobacter sp. UBA1603 | reverse complement strand
CAAAATTCAATGCCGATTGACACATTGGCATTGACCAGTTTGTAAATGTGCTGCTTGGCGGCGCTCCTGACCAGACACTATCAAGCCGCTGCTGGAAACATAGAGATCACTGGGCCGGGGCACTGGCTGTACGATTCGTTGACTGGCTATTCAGTTGGCGGGAAAAAGACCATTGCCGGTCAAGTTGTGAATCCGGAGACCGGCAGGACAAAGAGGCATGGGGATGAATAAAGACGACCGCATTACCGAGATCAACAGGAAGGTTGTCGAACTTATCCGCAGCCGCTACAGCATTGATGATGAACTGGGAATATTGCGAACCGCGCCATCGGAAGAGGCCACCCAATACAATGCATGGGTAGAAGAGTGCCGGGCATGGGGCCGGGGTGAAAAAGCGAAAGTTTTTGATAGCCAAATGCTCGCATAAAATGCCTTCAGATTTGCGATAGAAAATGATCAATTTTTAGGCCATTTTTAGGCGCCCTGTAATGGCTATTTACGACCAGTTTTTGAATAGCTTTTACTGCCAAATCGTTTGCAAATCACTGCCAAAGCGTTTGCCGCGCAACATTTATTACAGCATATACTACGGCATGACAAAAAAAGCACTCACAAGAAACCTTGTAAGTGCTTATTTTTATTGGCGTCCCCGAGACGATTCGAACGTCCGACCCCTTCCTTAGGAGGGAAGTGCTCTATCCTGCTGAGCTACGGGGACATGATACTTTATGCCGGAATTTTATAGCAGAGAGATGCTGCCGGTTCAATCCCTTTCAGTATAATGCTAAAAGTTCAGAAGTGAGTACACGCTGCCTTCGGGCAATCTTTTTCGGCCCTCGAGAAAATCAAGCTCGGCCATAAAACAGCACTCGACAATGTCTCCGCCCATGCTAGTAACCATATCTACCACGGCCGCCATGGTGCCACCAGTTGCCAACAGGTCATCGGCAATCAGGATTTTTTCTCCCGGTTTGATGGCATCCTTATGTATCTCAAGGGTATCGGTACCGTATTCAAGGTCATAGGTTTTGCTGAATGTTTCCGAGGGGAGTTTACCCGGTTTCCGCACCAGAACAATGCCGGCACCCAGTTTATAGGCCAGGGCAGAACCAATTATAAATCCGCGGGCTTCAACACCGACCACCTTGTCGATGCGTTTGCCGATATAGCGGTGAGAAATCAGATCGACCATACGCTGGTAGGATTGCGCATCCTGCAGCAGGGTTGTGATGTCCTTGAAAATGATGCCTTTTTTCGGGAAATCGGGGATGTCGCGAATGATGCCTTTCAAATCTTGCATATGGGGTCTCCTCGGATAGTTTCAGGTCGGATCAGCCTGTTTTCTCAACTTATCCAGCGTTTTTGATTCAATTTGGCGGATGCGCTCACGGGTGACACCGAATTGCTGACCGATGGTATCAAGCGTCTGCGGGTCACGGTCATCAAGACCAAAACGCAACGCCAGAATTTCCTTTTCATTGTCGGAAAGGGATTCGAACAATTCACTGATCGCGGCGTAGCTATCAATGTTTTCGAGCAATTGCGACGGAGCGACCTGTGAGCTGTCTTCAATGGTATCAATCAGGAAATAATCATTTCCATCGCCAATTGGGGTATCCATGGAGCAGGTCCTGCGGAGCAGAGTCATCAGGCGCCGGACATACGGCAACTTGGCGTTCATCGCCTCGGCAATTTCCTGGGCCGTCGGTTCGCGGTGCAACTGCTGGGAAAGATTGCGGGCCGTTTTCAGCATCCTGCTGATGTCGTCTGATACATGAACCGGCAGGCGGATGGTACGGGCCTGATTAACCAGGGAGCGTTCAATAGCCTGACGGATCCACCAGGTGGCATAGGTCGAGAAGCGGCATTCCTTGGCCAGGTTGAAACGCTCAACCGCCTTGATCAAGCCCAGATTTCCCTCCTCAATCAGGTCAAGAAAAGGGAGGCCGCGATTGATGTAGCGCTTGGCTATTTTTACCACCAGCCGTAAATTTGACTCAATCATTGTGTTGCGAGCAGTTTTGTCGCCTTTTTCAACCCGGGCAGCGAGCTCTTTTTCCGAGTCAGCGTTCAGAAGTGGTGTTCGCTGGATATCACGAAGGTAAATTTTGATTGCATCGTCAAAGCTGTCCAGTTCCGCTAGCGGGAGTTCCTCAACGGCCGCATCGTCTGGCGTCAGCTCTTCATCGGCAAAAACCAGCGGTTCTTCCACATCATCCAGTCCCGGTCCGGAATCCGTCACCGGGCTCTCCTCCTGAAAGCCGAGTCCCAGAATGGTGTCACGATCTCTCTCCATGGGCCCCATATTCATCCACGCACCGCCCGCCACCCCTGCCGGCCGATAAGCGGCACAAACCGGCAACCGATGGTGATATCGGTGTTCAACTCACCGTCCGCATCCTTGACCACCCGTACCAGCCGCTGATCGTTCTCACTGCCGACCGGTATGACCAGCCGGCCACCAGCCGCAAGTTGACTGGTCAGAATGTCCGGGATTTGAGGGGCCCCGGCGGTAACCAGGATCGCGTCGAAGGGGGCCTGTTCCTCCCAGCCGATCGGGCTGTCTTCGCTGTCGTTGATTGTGAGCATGACATTAAAAAGCCCCAGCGAATCGAGACACTTTCTGGCATTGAGCGCCAGGGGACGGATTCGCTCAATGGTGTAGACCCTGTCAGCCAGAGTAGCCAGAAGCGCCGTCTGATAACCCGAACCGGTGCCAATTTCAAGCACCCGCTCACTGCCGGTCAGTGCAAGCATTTCTGTCATCAGGGCCACCATGTAGGGCTGTGAAATGGTCTGTTTTTCGCCAATTGGGAGCGATGAGTCGTTGTAAGCCTGGATGGCGAACGCTTCCTGAACGAAGATATGGCGTGGAATCTTCAGCATAGCGTCGATAACCCGGCGGTCGGTCACCGGCCGGCGATCGCCGGGAGGCGAGGCTATCTGTTCCTGCACCATCTTTTTTCTGGCGATATCGTAGTTCATGTCACTCATCTCCGGGAAGGAGCAGACAGTAGCAGAGAGAGGGAAAAATGTCCAGACACGTCACAGGTTCCAGCCGCCCAGTGCCTTCATGGCCTCGTAGTTGGTCAAGTCAAGGTGCAGTGGTGTTACTGAAACCTGTCGACGGTTTATGGCGTGGAAGTCGGTCCCGGGGTCATCGTTGAAATCGGGCTCCTCGCTGCCGATCCAGTAGTATTTCCTGCCGCGGGGATCAGTCTTGTCGACGATCTTGCCGATGAACGAGCGCGTTCCCTGGCGGGTGATGACCAGCGGCCCCATTGCATCAAGGGAACAGTCCGGAACATTGACGTTCAGAAAGGTGTCTGCCGGCAGACCGTTATCAGCCACCTGTAGAGCTATCCGGGCAGCTATCCGGGCAGCGGCGTCAAAATGGCCGTGGCGCTCGAATGTTGTCAATGAAACCGCGATGGCCGGAATCCCCATCAGGTTAGCCTCCATGGCAGCCGCCACGGTGCCCGAATAGGTGATGTCGTCACCCAGATTAGCCCCGTGGTTGATGCCCGATACCACCAGGTCAGGCTTTTCGGGAAGCAGGCTGTGAATACCCATGTTAACGCAGTCGGTGGGAGTACCGTCAACTGCGTACCATCCCTCACGCAGTTCGAAGACTCTCAGGGGAGAGTGCAGCGTCAGGGAATGGCCGGCGGCACTTCGCTCACGGTCAGGAGCGACGACCGTTACCCGCCCCAGTTGGCAGAGAGCTTCTGCCAGAGCAATGATGCCGGGGGCGTGAATACCGTCGTCGTTGGTGACCATGATATGCATTGCGAACCCTCGCGTTATGGATTTTGAAATAATGAAAACCTGTTATCGCACGGAACACACGGCAAATCAAGATGGCCGAGTCGGTTCATGGGCCGATTGCTTTTGTGTTTACAAAAGCTGGCGAAATCGATACATTCGACGCCCACACGGCACCTTATCAGTAAGTTTTACATATCACGTTTGGAGGTTAGCCATGAAAGCAGTATTGATGGAGGGTTTCGGCGGAGTCGAGGTTCTCAAGATCGGTGAAGCGGCCAAGCCGTCGCCCGCTGAAGGGCAGGTGCTGGTAAAGGTTCACGCCACCAGCATCAACCGCCCCGATCTGGTGCAGCGTGAAGGCAAGTACCCCCCCC
>DCNF01000011.1:523-764 GCA_002322035.1 Geobacter sp. UBA1603 | reverse complement strand
CCCCCCCCCGCCGGGAGACTCGGAAATCCTCGGTCTGGAAGTGGCCGGCACGATCGAGGAACTGGGCGCAGGCGTCAGTGGCTGGCAGATCGGCCAGCGCGTGATGACCCTGGTCGGCGGCGGCGGGTATGCCGAATATGCCGTGGCCTATGCATCGCACCTGATGGAGATTCCGACCAGCATGAGCTTTGAAGAAGCGGCCTGTGTCTGCGAATCATACATTACCGCGTTCCTGAACGTT
>DCNF01000011.1:0-261 GCA_002322035.1 Geobacter sp. UBA1603 | reverse complement strand
TCACCGCCAAGAAGGGGGTCGACCTGATCCTCGACCATGTCGGGGCCAAGTACCTGGCGCCCAATATGAACTCTCTGGGCTACAAGGGAAAGCTGGTCATCATCGGCGTGATCAGCGGCATCAAGGCNNNATGATGGTCAAGCGCCAGCAGATAATCGGCAGCGTACTCCGCTCGCGCCCGGTCCCCGAAAAAGGAGAGATCGTGAGCGAGTTCACCCGCACCGCACTGCCGAAGTTTGCCGACCGCACCATCGTGCCGAT
>DCNF01000021.1:7848-11001 GCA_002322035.1 Geobacter sp. UBA1603 | reverse complement strand
GTCCGAGACCTCCTCCTTGGTCATGTGGATGGCGGGCATGACCATGTGGGACGGGGTCTGGCCGGCCAGCTGGATGATCCATTCCCCCAGATCGGTCTCGCCGACGGCGATGCCGGCTTTCTCCAGGTAGGGATTGAGATGAATCTCTTCCGTGGCCATGGACTTGGACTTGACGATGCTGGTGACGCCGTTGTCCTGGGCAACCTTGAGGATGTACTCGCGCACTTTGGCCGGGTCGCTGGTGCGGAAGACCCTGGCACCCCGGGCCACGGCCTGCTGCTCGAAACGTTCCGACAGTTGATCCAGGTGTGCAGCGGCATACCCCTTCAGCTCGGCAATGCGCCCCCGCAGCTCCTCGAAGTCGATCCCTTCGTAGGCTTTAGCCCGGTTGACCTTGTAGGCCTCGGAGAACGTACCCAGTGCCCCGGTCAGGTTGGCGTTGTTGACGGCTTTATGGATGGAGTCCTTGAAATCGTTTGACATCAGTGTGCCCCCCCCAGTTCATCGACACAGACAATCACCAACCGTTCCGGACCATGAACGCCGATGGTCAGCACCCGCTCGATGTCGGCCGTGCGGCTGGGGCCGGTGATGATGGCGATATATGGGCTCTGGGCCGGGGGCATGCGCTCCAGCAGGCTGGGCATATCCGGCAGGATGTTGTTCACATGGAGCAGGGCGATGTGGATGTCGGGCAATGACGAAACCAGGCGCTGGTCTATGGCGCTGGAGTCCTGGGCCAGGCTGCCGGTGTCAGCCAGGGCCCACTGCATCTGGCTGATGCCGAAGCGGGCGGTTGCGGCCAGTTCCCGGGTGACCTGCATCTTGATGCCGGCCTGCTGCTGCAGGAAGTGCCGGTCGCTGGCATCGAGGCAGGGACAGGCAGCCCAGACCGCATGGCACCCCGGCATGTCGGCCAGCCCCTCCTGTTGCAGCACACTGCAGATGAACTCCACTGCGGCCGTTTTGTCATGAACCCGGTGTACTTCGGCGCCTACCGCGTGCGCCCGGGCAGTGAACTGTTCGTACATGGAGTATTCCTTTCATGGCCATGTTGCTGGCTGGCATGCGGATATGCACCAGTGGAAAAATGTTTTATAGCTGAATCAGAAGAATGCTGCATAGTTATAAATTGGTAAGGCCGACAATGTTGGTTATGCGCTGTGGTCAAACCACATGCTAGACACGGTAAACTACAAAAATACGTCAAGTCAACAACAAGTTGTGGCAATAGTAAAAAATTTATTGACAACCTCGTCGGGCAAAGTGTAATTGGTAATACAAATTTACAAAACTGCATTTTGCCGGCCAGCAGGGTACTCGTGCCCGGCTGATTTCCACTTTGATGATGCGCGTTACCAAAAAAGGAGAAAGCCCTATGCCCTGGATTCAAATCTACACCCCCGCCGCAGGCAGTCTCGGGTTGTCGGCTCTGATCGCCGCAATCCCTCTCGTTGTCATCTTCATCTGTCTGGCTGTCCTGAAAATGAAGGCCCACAAGGCTGCCCCCCTGGCAGTAGCCTCTGCTGTCGCCATCGCCATTGTTGTCTGGGGCATGCCGACCAAACTGGCTGGCCTGGCGACCCTGCAAGGAGCCGGGTTTGGTCTGTTTCCGGTGTTCTACATTGTAATCACGACCCTCTTTCTCTACAACATCACCGTCAAGGGTGGCCAGTTCGAGATCATTCGTGCTTCCCTGGCAGGCGTGACCGGTGACCGCCGCATCCAGGCGCTGCTGATCGCCTTCTGCTTCGGCGCCTTCATCGAAGGTGCCGCCGGGTTCGGCACCCCGGTGGCCATTGCCGGCGCCACCCTGGCGGGCCTGGGCTTCCGCCCCCTGTATGCCGCCGGCGTTTGCCTGGTGGCTAATACCGCGCCGGTGGCCTTTGGCGCAATCGGAATCCCGGTTGTGGCGCTGGCCGGGGTCATGGGCTACGGCGACGAGGGCATGATGAAACTCTCCACCATGGTGGGACGCCAACTCCCGTTTATCTCGGTCATCATCCCGTTTTACGTCATCATGATCATGGTCGGCTGGAAAAAAACCATGGAGGTACTGCCGGCGGTAATCGTCTGCGGCGTCACCTTTGCGGTGGCCCAGTGGGCAACGGCCAGCTACCTGGGCCCCTATCTGCCAGACGTAACCGCCTCGCTGGCCTCCATCGTGGCCCTGGTGCTGCTGCTCAAGGTCTGGCAGCCTAAAGAAAACTATGTTTTTGATCACGAGACCGATAACAGCGGACAGGCCACTGCCCATCACTACACGGCCGGCGAAGTGTTGCGGGCCTGGTCACCCTATCTGGCGCTGACGCTCATGGTCCTCTTGTGGGGCATTCCTTCAGTCAAATCGGTGCTGGACAAAAAGACGGTCGAGTTTGAGGTGCCCGGTCTCCACAACGCCATTGTAAAAAAAGTTTCCAAGCCGGAAGATGGTGTCAAGAAGGCGGCTGCTGTCGCTGTCGAGGCCGACAAGCTGCTGGCGGTCCTGCCGGCGGCCGAGCCGAAACTGGCCGGTGCCATAGTCATACTGAACGAGCTGAAGGTGCTGGAAGAGAAGATCATTCCGGTGGAGCAGGGGCTGACTGGCAAGGGCGCCATACTGACCGATGAACGAAACGCTGCTTTTGGGGCCATCGCTAAGAAATCGGGCGACCTGCAGAAACTGGTCAAGGATGACCTGGAAAAGAACAAGGTGACTGCCAAGGACCAGTTCAAGCCGCTGGTCAAGGCCCTGACCGACCAGCTGCCGGCCAAGGTAGGGGCCAAGTACAAGTTCAATTTCTGGTCAGCCGCCGGCACCGCCATTCTGATTGCTGCTTTCATCTCGTCACTTCTGTGCGGTGTGGCACTGGGCGACACCTTCCGCATACTGGGCAAGACCCTGGTTGATATGCGCTTCCCGGCCCTGACCGTGGCCTCGGTGCTCGGTCTGGCCTATGTCATGAATGCCTCGGGCATGACCAACTGCCTTGGCCTGGTCTTTACCAAGACAGGCCACTGGTTCCCCTTTATCGCGCCGTTCCTGGGGTGGCTGGGGGTCTTCCTGACCGGCTCCGACACATCCTCCAACGTTCTGTTCGGCGGTCTGCAGAAGGCAACGGCCGAGCAACTGGGTATCTCGCCGATCCTGACCGGCGCCGCCAATACCAGCGG
>DCNF01000021.1:0-7802 GCA_002322035.1 Geobacter sp. UBA1603 | reverse complement strand
ATGGGCAAGATGATCTCCCCCCAATCACTGGCCGTGGCCACCGCTGCCACCGGCATGGTGGGCGAGGAGGGGACCCTGTTCCGTTTCACTCTCAAGCATTCGCTGTTTCTGACGGTGCTGGTGGGGATTATTGTCTATCTGCAGGCGTACTTCCTCCAGTGGATGATCCCGTAAAATCTGACCACCTCTAGCCGCTCCTGAACCAGGAGGGGAATTAAAGCTGTGCCCGCTTCCCCCTCCTAATTTAGGAGGGGGGTGAGGGGTGGCAGTTACAGGAGCGCACCATGGAACAATCATTAATAAAAGATCTGCAGAACATCGTCGGCCAGCAGTATACCCTGACCGACCGGGAATCCCTGGCAGTGTATGGCTACGATTCTACTCCGGAGCTTGAGAGTCTGCCGGGTGCTGTGCTGCTGCCTGGTACGGCCGAGGAGGTCAGCCGCATCATGCGGCTGTGCCACGCTGCCGGCATAAGTGTCACTCCGCGCGGCTCCGGCACCAACCTTTCGGGCGGCTCCCTGTCGGTCAATCGTGGCGTGGTGGTACAGACCAGTCGTTTGAACCGTTTGCTGGAAATCGACGAGGAAAACCTGACCGCCACGATGGAGCCGGGCTTGATTACCAGTGCCCTGCACCGTGAGGTGGAGGCCCGCGGCCTGTTCTATCCGCCCGATCCGGGCAGCATGAATATCTCCACTATGGGCGGCAATGTGGCCGAAAACTCCGGTGGGCTGCGCGGTCTGAAATATGGTGTCACGGCAGATTATGTCATGGGTCTCGAAACCATACTGGCCGATGGAGAGCTGTTGCGCACCGGCGGCAAGGTGGTCAAGGATGTGGCCGGCTACAGCCTCAATCCGCTGCTAGTATCGTCGGAAGGAACCCTCGGTTTTTTCACCGGCATTACCGTCAAGCTGATCCCCAAACCCCAGGGGAAGATCACCATGCTGGCCCATTTTCCGGTACTTCAGGATGCCGCCCTGGCCGTTTCAGCCATCATTGCCGCTAAAGTGATCCCGGCTACGCTTGAGTTCCTGGACAAGGTTACCATCAAATGTGTCGAGGAGTATGCCCGCGTTGGTCTGCCGCTGGATGTGGATGCTGTGCTGCTGATCGAGGTGGATGGTCATCCGGCGGTGATTGCGGAAGAGGCCGCTGCTGTCGCGGAAATTTGTACAAAGCATCGCTGTTCATTCTTTCAGACCGCCAAGGATGCCGATGAGGCCCTCAAACTGGCCGCCGCCCGCCGTACGGCCCTTTCGGCCCTGGCCCGGCTCAAACCGACCACCATCCTGGAGGACGCCACCGTGCCGCGCAGCTGCATCGCTGCCATGCTGAAGGTCATTCAGGATTCGGCCAGAAAACACAACGTCACTATCGGTACCTTCGGCCATGCCGGCGACGGCAACCTCCACCCAACCTGCTTAACCGATGAACGGGATCAGGACGAGATAAAGCGTGCCCATACCGCTTTTGCGGAGATTTTCGACGCCGCAATTGCCATGGGTGGCACCATCACCGGCGAGCACGGCGTGGGAATAGCCAAAAAGAAGTACCTGCCCAAACTGGTGGGTGAGTCCGGTATCAGGGTTATGCGGGGGATCAAACAGGCCTTTGACCCTAAAGGAATCCTCAACCCGGGCAAAGTGTTCTAGGACGGGCGAGGATTTTACGCGATCTCGGCGATGCCAGGTTCCGGAAATCCGCAGCCGTAATAAGAGGTAATGTATGGACTATGTCAAACTCATCAACTGCATGCGCTGCGGCATGTGTCTTCCTGTCTGCCCCACCTATAAAGAAACCTTCCTGGAAACCGCTTCGCCCCGTGGCCGGGTGGCCCTGGTACGCAAGGTGCAAGAGGGTGATCTGGATCAGTCCGGGCGGCTGCTGGAGTATCTGTCGCTCTGCCTGGACTGCCAGGCCTGTGCCTCGGCCTGCCCTTGCGGGGTCAATGCCGGCGAGCTGGTAGCCGAATTCAGTTGTGAACGCAAGGAAAGTGCCGGGCTTGGTTTTATGGAGGACCTGATTTTGCGCAAGCTGGTGCCGCACCCGGATCGTCTGGAAAGCTCCCTGGTGCCGATGCGGGTCTACCAGAAAAGCGGATTGCAGAAACTGGTCCGCACCCTGGGTGTGCTCAAGATGTTCCCTAAACCGCTGGAGCGGATGGAAGGGCTGTTACCAGAGCTGCCGAGCCGTCCGCTGCGCCAGGAGATTCAGGAAGTTACATCGGCCCAGGGCACCGAGCGCGGCACGGTCGGTTTTTTCCTGGGGTGCGTCATGAGTCTGATTTTCAGCGATGCCAGCCGGGCTACGATCCAGCTGCTTTCGTATCTGGGCTATAAGGTGATTACCCCCCGCAACCAGGTGTGCTGCGGTGCTCCAAATATGCTGGGGGGCGATCTGGAAGGATTGCGGCAGGATGCCCGTACCAACATAGACATCTTTGGTGGCCACACGTTGGACTTCATTGTGACCGATTGCGGCGGCTGCGGTGCCGAGTTGAAGAAGTACGGTCATCATCTGGATGGTGATCCTGCTGCATCGGCCTTCAGCGGCAAGGTGCGTGATATCTCCCAGATACTGGCTCTGCATTCCGATGAGCTGAAATCTCGGTTCAGGCCGCTCGATCTCAAGGTTACCTACCACGACCCCTGCCACATCGCCCATTGCCAGGGTATTCGCAAAGAACCGCGTGATCTGCTGAAACTGGTACCGGGGCTCGCATACAAAGAAATGGCTGAGGCAGATGCCTGCTGCGGCAGCGCCGGAACTTACAATATAGCCAAGCCGGAAATGTCCGACCGTATCCTGAAACGCAAGCTGGACAACATCGCGGCCAGTGGCTGCGACGTGCTGGTGACTTCCAATCCCGGCTGCCTGCTACAGCTCAAAAAGGGCCTGGCCGAACATCTTCCAGGGGTGCGGATCATGCACCTGACCGAGGTACTCCTGCGGAGTATTAATGCAGCCTGATATGCTTCTCCCTTGACCTGGAAGGTCAGTCGTTGTACATAAACGCCTGGCTGTTCAGATTCCAGTAACGGGAGATTCCGTCATGATGCATAGATTTTCATGTATTGCCATAATCGCTGTTTTTGTCTTGGTTGCCACTTCCTCGGGATTCGCCGAACCGCTCAAGGGACGCCTTGCTTCGACTGTTCTGGCCGGGTTTGTGGTCCCTGCTGACAGCGAGTTTCAAGGGCCGCCGAAAAGCGTAGCATCAACTGATGCCGCGTTTGGGATCGGCGGCGGGTTCCTCTATGGTATTGATTCGAGGGTTGCTCTGGAGTTTTTGGTAAGCCATACAGAGTTCGACGGTGATGTGGCCGGGTCACACTTCGGCAGTTTCGACATAAACTACTACGCAATTGGCGCCCAGTATCGTTTTGCCAGCCCCCAGCCCCGCCTCGTGCCCTATCTAGGTGGCGGTATTGATATCATTTCCAGTGATTTTACCAGACCGAACGGGATTAAAGCCGATGTAGACACGGTCCCCGGATTCCATTTAGCGGCCGGTGCGGATTATTTTCTGACCAAGCAGCTGGCACTGGTCGGCGAAGCCCGGATCATCGTGGCCCCTGATGCCGATATTACCATCGGCGGGACTAAAATCGGCACGCTTGATCCCATGAACATTTCCATGGGATTCGGCGCCCGTTTCTTTTTTAACTGACCGATGCCGACTGCGCTTGCAGTATGACATGACATGGGAACGGGTGGGAAGGACCTGTCTCCCTTCAGCCCAGCGAGGTCGGGATGTGATCATTGCTTTTCCCGGGCTGCGCCCCTCCGGCATCTGACTGCCAGATACATTCTTTCATGCTCCTAAACATGCGCCACATAATACCCGTACTTGTCCTTGCGCTGTTTGCAGCTGCCTGCACCAAGCAGGATTCCGCTCCTCATCCCCCACCACGACAGCTAACAGTAGTAACCACCCTTTTCCCGCTTTATGATTTTGCCCGGACGGTGGGCGGCGAGCGTGTCCGCGTCTCGCTGCTTCTGCCACCCGGCGTTGAGGCGCACAGTTTCCAGCCCCGCCCCGATGATGCGTTGCGGATCAGAGCCGCTGATGTTTTTGTCTATACCAACCAGTATATGGAGCCATGGGCGATAAAATTTGCACGGAGTGCGGGGGGAAACCAGCTGCTTCTGGTTGATTCCGGTGCCGGTGTTACGTTTTTGAGGGGGGGGCGTCCGGAACAGCATGACGAACACGATGGTCATGGGCACGGGGCCGGAATGGATCCCCACATCTGGCTTGATTTCGCCAATGCCCAGATCATGGTCCGGTCGATCGAAGCTGCCCTGGCTGCCAAGGATCCGGCAAACAGCGCTTATTATGCTGCGAACGCAACTGCCCTTGTTGACCGACTGAAGGCACTTGACCTACGATTCACCGAAACTCTTTCCAGCTGTCGTCACCGAACGTTCCTGCATGGCGGGCATTATGCCTTTGGGTATCTGGCACGGCGCTACGGCCTCACCTATGCTTCTGCAGCTGCGGTCAACGCCGATGCCGAGCCGACGCCGTCCACGCTTGTGGCACTGGTCAAGAGGGTCAAAATGGAAGGCTTGAAATATATTTTCAGTGAAGAGCTTCTTTCTCCGCGGATCTCTGAAATGATAGCCCGCGAGACGGGGATTTCGGTATTGATGCTGCATGGGGCCCATAATATCAGCACAGAGGATTTTACCCGTGGCACCACGTTTCTTGAATTGATGAGCAGAAATCTGGAGAATCTCCGGATCGGCCTCCAGTGCAGTGAACAGAGCAGTCAGCAGCGGTGATGATTGCAAAGTGATGTCAAATGATGTAGGAAAGAGCCGTCACATGTTCAGATCCATTGAAAGAAACGGGACTCTTACATGTTGTTTCAGCCCATAAAACCGAAGAAGGTCTCCAGCCAGATCGCCGAGCAGATCAGAAACTCTATCCTGGCCGGCGAGTTTGTGCCCGGGGACAAACTGCCCCCTGAGCGGGAACTGGCAGAGATGTTCGGCGTGTCGCGGCCGTCGGTCCGTGAAGCGTTGAATGTGCTTGCATCGGCCGGCCTGGTGATGTCCTATCAGGGTGGAGGGACCGTCGTCATGTCGCTGGTGGAAACCAGTGCCGGAAACCCCTTGGGCGAACTGATCCGCTATCAGCAGGAACGGGCGCTGGATGTGATTGAAGTGCGCAAGGGCATGGAATCATGGACCGCCTGGTACGCCGCCCAGCGAGCGCTGCCTGAAGATATTCGCCGGCTGGAAGAGATCGTTTCCGGGATGGAGCGCAATCTGGAGGGGATGCATCCCTCCGAAGACCTGGACGCCAACTTCCATATCCTGATTGCCCGTGCCACCCACAATATTGTCTGGCTGCACCTTATGCAGACCATTTTCGATGCCATGAAGGAATTTCAGCAGAGCGTCTGGCGGGCCGTGTACCTGACCGGCCAGGACCATCAGCAGCTCTACCGTCACCATCGGGACATATTTCTGGCGATTCGTGACAGGAATGCAGAACAGGCCCGCGAAGCGATGATGATCCATCTGGGGTTTGCCGAGCAGCGCAGCAGTCTCTATGTTTCCCGCCTACAGGAATAGATGGCATTGACGTGACAGAATATGTCTCACTAAAGTATGGTTTCAGGGGCTGGGAAATTGTGAACTATTGTGTCAGTCAATCACCTGCAGGACAAGGCACTTCAGATATTCTGACTCGGGGAACGTAAGCAGAATCGGGTGGTCAGGCGACTGGGAGCAGCTTTCCACGAGACGAACCTGACGCCGGGCCTGTCGGGCAGCCTGCACCAGCATCTCGCGAAACGGTTCCCGTCCCATGTGGTAGGAACAGGAGCAGGTTATCAGGTGGCCTCCCGGTTCCAGGAGCTCCAGGGCCCGCCGGTTTACGGTCAGGTATCCTTTGGTCGCCTCGGCGATGTTTCTGCGGTTTTTTGCGAAAGCCGGCGGATCCATAATCACAACGCCGAAGCGCCTCCCCTCATGTTTGAGACTGCGCAGCCGCTCGAAAGCATCGCACTCCTCAAAGCGCACCGGACCGGCAAGGTTGTTCAGGACGGCATTCGCGGTGGCTTGAGTGATTGCATTGCCTGAAATATCGAGCCCCAGAACCGAGGCCGCCCCAAAGTGCCCGGCATGAATCGCCCAGCCGCCGGTATAGCAGAAGCAATCCAGCACATGTCTGTTACGGCAGATGCCGTTCAGCAGCATGTGGTTCTCTTTCTGGTCGAGGAATCCCCCCGTTTTTTGTCCATCCTGCAGACTGATCATGAAGCGCAGTCCGTTTTCTACCATCTCTACCCGATCAGGAATCTCCCCGGCAAGCAGCTCGACCGTTTCCGGCAACCCTTCAAGACTCCTCACGGAGGTGTCATTGCGGGCGATGATGCCTCTGGGCGAGAAGGTCTTCAGCAGGGCCTCCAGCAGCAGGTCGCGGCGCTGCTCCATGCCGCAGGACAGTATCTGGATCGCCAGGCAGTCTCCGTATTTGTCAACAACCAGCCCGGGGAGAACATCGCTCTCGCCGTATACTGCGCGGAAGGTCTGCAGACCGGGGTAGAGTGCCCTGCGGTGGGCTAATGCCGCGCGAATGCGCGTTTCGTAGAACGCAAGGCTGTCGATGTCATCACGCTGTCGCGACAGGAGCCGGAACGCGATCAGAGAATGGGGGTTGTAGTGTCCGACTCCAATGAGGCCGCCGGCGGCGTCATGCAGTTCAGCACTGGCTCCCGGCTCTCGAGAACCTTCAAGCCGCTCGATCTCGTTGCTGAAAACCCAAGGGTGACCGTTCTTTATTCGGCGGTCTTCGTTTTTTTTAAGCCTGATGATCGTCATTATCCGGCAAGGAGGGCTTCGAAAATGGAGACCCGCTCGGCCCGCTGGCCGAGATCGTTTTGTGAGAGATAGAGGGCATTGACGGCAGTCAAAAGGGTGTTGAGCCGATCAAGGTCGATGATGGCTGCCCCGGTTAATGACTCACGTTCGGGGAGGTTATGGGGACAACAGTCAAGGGTGCGGCCGTTGTCAGAGCTGTAAAGAATCGGTAGCCCGTGGGTGCGGCAGATGATCGGCCGGGCATGGTAGAGCAGGCAGCGGTGGTGTGAGAGGAGGGGGCAGCGTTCTCCGTCGGCGTGGTCGGCCACATGACGGCGAACCATATCTGCGGCGGCCGGATCAAGGGCGTTCTGAGCCTCTCTCAATGCGGCTGCTTCCACCGGGAATACGGTGATGGCGGTACAGCAGCCGCTGCACCCTTCGCTGCAGGTTATCTGATCGCCAAGGGCCTGCCGGATGCCGTTACAGAGTGAATCGACCTTTTCGATCAGGCTGCGGTAGTTGTCGAGGGGGGATGACATGGTGCAACGGTAGCACAACCACCGGAAAATGAAAAGGGCGGGGTGTTTCCCCGCCCGTCATCTGCAGAAATGGCAGAAACTGGCTTACTGAATCTTGAGGACGATCTTGCCGAAGTGCTTGTCCTCTTCCATCATGCGGTGTGCTTCCACTACCTGATCCATCGGGAATACCTTCTCGATGATCGGCACGATGGTCCGGTCGGCGAACTTGGGGATCGCCGTCCGCGTGAATTCGGCCACGATCTCCCCCTTGTCCTTCACCGGGCGGGAGCGGAGCACCGAGCCGATGATCTGCTGGCGCTTCACCATCATGAGCGCGAGGTTCAGCTCGGCCTTGATGCCGCTCGTGACCCCGATGACCACGAGCCGGCCCGCGTAGCCGAGGGCGTTCATGTTCGGCCCGAGGTACTTCGCGCCGACGTGGTCGAGGATGACGTC
>DCNF01000040.1:21237-21370 GCA_002322035.1 Geobacter sp. UBA1603 | reverse complement strand
CGCCTTAGGGACCGACTAACCCTCCGCAGATTACCTTTACGGAGGAAACCTTGGGTTTACGGTGTGCGGGTTTCTCACCCGCATTTTCGCTACTCATGTCAGCATAATCTCTTGTGATACCTCCAGCCGTCCT
>DCNF01000040.1:20539-20973 GCA_002322035.1 Geobacter sp. UBA1603 | reverse complement strand
GACCTTAGCTGACGGTCTGGGCTCTTTCCCTTTTGACGCCGGATCTTATCACCCGACGTCTGACTCCCGAGCTCGACGTTGACGGTATTCGGAGTTTGATTGGGTTTGGTAATCTGGTGAGACCCCTAGCCCATCCAGTGCTCTACCCCCGTCACGTATACTCGAGGCTATACCTAAATATATTTCGAGGAAAACCAGCTATCTCCGAGTTTGATTAGCCTTTCACTCCTATCCACAGCTCATCCCCTGGCTTTTCAACGCCAGTGGGTTCGGGCCTCCACGAAGTGTTACCTTCCTTTCACCCTGGCCATGGATAGATCACCCGGTTTCGGGTCTACTCCTGCTAACTGGACGCCCAGTTAAGACTCGCTTTCGCTTCGGCTCCGGTCCATGACCTTAACCTCGCTAGCAAGAGTAACTCGCTGACTCATTAT
>DCNF01000040.1:20193-20380 GCA_002322035.1 Geobacter sp. UBA1603 | reverse complement strand
CACTATCGGTCAGAGAGGAGTATTTAGCCTTGGGGGATGGTCCCCCCAGATTCCCACGGGATTTCACGTGTCCCGCGGTACTCGGGATACCTCTAGCGTGAATCAGGATTTCGCCTACGGGGCTATCACCCACTATGGCCGGACTTTCCAGACCGTTTAGCTATCCTTCATCAATCACATGTTGAGG
>DCNF01000040.1:19637-19867 GCA_002322035.1 Geobacter sp. UBA1603 | reverse complement strand
CTTAGTAGCTTGACCATAAAAAATCGAAATCAATACTACCCGTTCATACAATCTATAAAAACGTACGCACTGAGTACGCTTTTACTACCTAAACTATCCACATATGCAATTGTCAAAGAACAGTAAAAACCGTGACTGGTGATTCGTGATTGGTGACTGGTTTTGTCAGTCACAAGTAACTATTCACTAGTCACTGCTTCTAAAAAATGGTGGAGGTGAACGGGTTCGAA
>DCNF01000040.1:19144-19572 GCA_002322035.1 Geobacter sp. UBA1603 | reverse complement strand
TCCCAGCTGAGCTACACCCCCAACTTTCGCGCAGGTTGTATGGTGGGCCTGGCTGGACTCGAACCAGCGACCTCACGATTATCAGTCGTGTGCTCTAGCCAGCTGAGCTACAAGCCCATAATCGGTTTCGCCTTTTTCCGCCTGGCGGCGTTGGCTTCCTCACGTCACGCTCGACGTACCATCAAGGTACGCCTCCCGCACCGTTCGTCGCCTGCCTGGCCAACCGCAAAAATCCAAAACCTCTGCGATCAAGCCGTACCAAAACATCGTCGTGACGATTTCCGCTAACCACGCTTACCTAATTGTAAAGAGCAAAAAACCAGAAGATGACTTCTGGTCTCTCAAAACCGAATAGCAGTTGTGTGATTGCGTTTTGACCTAGGTAAACTGACAGCTCAAGGCTGTTAGCTCCTTAGAAAGGAGGTGAT
>DCNF01000040.1:18677-18816 GCA_002322035.1 Geobacter sp. UBA1603 | reverse complement strand
TGTAGCACGTGTGTAGCCCTGGACATAAGGGCCATGAGGACTTGACGTCATCCCCACCTTCCTCCGGTTTGACACCGGCAGTCTCCACAGAGTGCCCAACTTAATGATGGCAACTGAGGATAGGGGTTGCGCTCGTTGC
>DCNF01000040.1:18107-18466 GCA_002322035.1 Geobacter sp. UBA1603 | reverse complement strand
CCGTCAATTCCTTTGAGTTTTAGTCTTGCGACCGTACTTCCCAGGCGGAGTACTTAATGCGTTAGCTGCGGCACTGCAGGGGTCAATACCCGCAACACCTAGTACTCATCGTTTACGGCGTGGACTACCAGGGTATCTAATCCTGTTTGCTACCCACGCTTTCGCGTCTCAGCGTCAATATCGGTCCAGGCAGCCGCCTTCGCCACCGGTGTTCCTCCGAATATCTACGGATTTCACTCCTACACTCGGAATTCCACTACCCTCTCCCGTATTCAAGTCTACCAGTATCCAATGCACTTCCCAGGTTGAGCCCGGGGCTTTCACATCAGACTTAATAAACCGCCTACACGCGCTTTACG
>DCNF01000040.1:13925-17776 GCA_002322035.1 Geobacter sp. UBA1603 | reverse complement strand
GCCTTGGTAGGCCTTTACCCTACCAACTAGCTAATGGTACGCAGACTCATCTGATGACAGAAGGCCAAAAGGTCCCCCCCTTTTCCCGCAAAGACCAAGGTCTCCGTGGGCTTATCCGGTATTAGCACCCCTTTCGAAGTGTTATCCCAGATCATCAGGCAGATTATCTACGCGTTACTCACCCGTGCGCCACTAAATGAAGGAGCAAGCCCCCTCATCCCGTTCGACTTGCATGTGTTAGGCACGCCGCCAGCGTTCGTTCTGAGCCAGGATCAAACTCTCCAGTTGATATAACTGTAAGTTTGAAAAACAAACTCAAATCTTTTCTGACAGGTTAAACAAATAAACCCGCAATCACAAACTGCTATTCGGTTTTCAAAGACCAGAGCAAACAGACGAAGAAAGTTACATCAAAAAAAATATCTCGTCAATAACTTTTTTCAAACAAACACACTTTTTTTCACGGCAACAAAAATAAAACAATCCCGTAAAAGGGACTCGCTTTTTAACATGGTCAAAAAACATCTGTCAATAAAAAAAGAAGGGGGTCGAAGCGGTTCCAATGTGACCACTACATAACCATACAAATTCGTGCCACGCATCTCATGGGCACACTCAAGGCACCGGATACAGCCGTCAAAAGCACTTGCCATCAGCAAATGGATTGGTGTACAAACTCCCCCTATGAAAATGATCAAGAACACGGCCCTGATTCTCATGCTCATGCTGCTTCCAGGTGTCTTCAACACATCACCAGCCTGGGCAGATTCCCGCCAGGAAGCACAGCAGGCACTTGAGCGGCTGCGCAAAGCCGACCTGCATAGGCACTACCCTGAAGAGACGAAGAGCATTGAAGCAACCTTCGATGTCGCCGAAAGCTACCACAAAGACCAGAAATACGGGCTTGCGGAACGTTTTTTTCTGCTCGCCTCACAAAAGATCAGGGTGCTGGAAACATACTCAGGGCAACACGCGCCCGCTACGGCTGCCCCCCAGTCCGATACCGGGGAACCACCACGGGCAGATTCGCCGCCCCCCTCCGAGCCGGTACAACCTGCTCCCGTACTGGCTCCGGAACCCCAAAACGCAAAAACAGAAGGGCAGAATGGCCTGGCTGATGAAACTGAACAGACGGCTGATCAGACCGTTTCTGACCGTCTGGTAGGCGCATCTGATGTCTACACCGTCAGCAAAGGTGACACACTCCGCCTGGTGGCGGCAAAACTCGGCGTCAGCCGGCAGCATCTATTGAAGGTGAACAAGCTTGACCCGAAAGCAACCCTGAAAGTTGGTCAGCACCTGAAGTACAATAACAGAAAAATTATCCCCCAGCGCCTGCGGGACGGTATTATCGTCAACATTCCCGACCGCACCCTTTACTACTTTCAGCAGGGTCGTCTGGTACGCTCCCTGCCTGTGGCTTTGGGAACCGCAACCAAAAATGAAAAATATGTCTGGCAAACGCCGACTGGTAAGTTCAGGATTACAGCCAAACAGAAAGATCCGACCTGGTATGTCCCCCCTTCGATCCAAACCGAGATGGAAGAGCAGGGCAAAGAGGTTATTATCAGCATCCCTCCCGGCCCGGACAACCCCCTCGGCAAGTACGCCATCAAGACATCAATCCCGGGTATTCTGATCCACAGTACGACAAAACCCTGGTCGATCTACAGCTTTGCCAGCCATGGCTGCATCAGGGTCTACCCCGACCAGATGGAAGAACTGTTCAGGGAAATCAAGATCAACACGCCGGGAGAAATTATCTACAAACCTGTCAAACTGGCTGTTACCGAACAGGGGAGAATTTTTCTTGAAGTACACCAGGATGTCTACGGCAGACACTCAAATCTGGCGTCTGAAGTTCGCAGCCTGATTGAGAAGAAGGCTTTAAGCGACAAGGTAGACTGGAAAAAGGTGGAAAACATCATCAAGCAAAAACAGGGAATAGCCGAAGACGTCACGCTGTAGCTACAATCTGAACTGAATAAACCAAAAAAAACAAGCGCCCCGGAAGACGCCCGTTTTTTTTAATGCCGCACACCACCCTGGCAGAACTATTCACGCGCTGGTGGCTTCTGACCCGCTTCACCGTCATAACCGGTCGGCTCACTGCCTTTGATGAAACACTCCATGACCGCTCCTCCGGTACCATCCTTTGCAAGCCGGCCGGTACGCGGATTGATCAGGACAAAACCGACATTTTCCGGAGCTTCAAAATCCTCGACCGGCAACTGGGCAACCGCGCGCTGCATGAAGTCACCCCAGATCGGAGCAGAGGCCTGTCCTCCCGACCCCCCCGAGCCTAACGAGCGTTCCTGATCATAACCAACCCAGACACCGGCAACCAGTTGCGGGATATACCCGACGAACCAGGCATCCTTCGAGTCATTGGTGGTACCGGTTTTGCCGGCAACAGGACGCCCGATCGTGGCGCGGTGGCCGGTTCCGCTGGCTACAACACTCTGCATCAGGTTCGTGATGACATAGGAAACTTCCGGCGACACGGCCGGAACCGGCGTTGGCGGCGGAGTCTCCTGCAGCACTCTGCCATCACTGTCGGTAACCCGTGTAATAAACGTCTGGGGCATGAGCACGCCTTTGTTGGCAAATACGGCATATGCAGCCGTCAGCTCAAGCGGGGAGACACTGGCAGCTCCCAGGGCGAGGGCCAGGTTTGGCTCGATTTTGGAGGTGAAGCCGAGCCGCTTGGCAAACTCGACCGCAGAGGGGGCACCAATCTGTTCAAGGATTTTTACGCTGACAATATTGATTGAGTAGGTAAGCGCCTCACGCATGGTAACCGGCCCGCGAAAGGTATGATCGTAATTCTTCGGCTTCCACGTCCCTCCGGAACCGTCCGGATACTCCACTTCCGCGTCTTCAATGATCGTTGCCGGAGTCAACCCCTTTTCAAGCGCTGCCGCATAAATAATCGGCTTGAACGCTGAACCGGCGTTGCGCTTGGCCTGAATAGCCCTGTTGAACTGGCTCTTGCGGAAGTCGTACCCGCCGACCATGGCCTTCACACCACCGCTGCGAGGATCAACGGCAACAAGAGCGGCCTGGGCATCCGGGGTCTGGTCCAGCGCAAACTGGGCGCCATCGCGGTTTATGTCGGGAGTGACCACCGATACTTCAATAACAGAGCCAAGCGTCAGCGCCTTGACGCCTTTTTCTGGCTTGCCATAGCTGTTCAGCATTCCCAGCTTACCCGCCCAAGCCATATTTTTTCTTGATAGAACACCCTTGCGCTCCCCGACCCGGACAATCGCCTCCCCTTTTTCAGGATTAAATCCGACCACTACACCCTGATAGGTCTCACCGGTCTTGAGGGCCGATGAATCGATCCCTTCTTCGACCTTGGCGCAAAAGGCATCCACATCGGTATCCTTGAGATGCTTGGCGGGGCCTCGATATCCCTGGCGCTTGTCAACCGCCTTGAGACCGCTGCGGACGCTTTCAAAAGCTGCCCGCTGCATCTCGGCATTCATGGTGGTGTAGATTTTCAGCCCCCCCTTGTAGAGCTGGTCCTCACCGTATTTTTCCTCAAGCTGGATCCGGAGGTGTTCGAGAAAATAGGCCGACTGTTCATTATTCACTTTTTTCAGGGAACGGATCACAATCGGGGTCCGGCGGGCATGGTCAGCCTCGGCCTGGGTGATGTACCCCTCCTTGACCATCCGCTCAAGCACATATCCCTGGCGTTCCCGGGCTTTTTCCATGTGCTTGATCGGAGAATAGGCATTGGGTGCTTTGGGGAGGCCGGCCAGCATGGCCATTTCGGCCAGGTTGAGCTGCTCAACATTTTTGCCGAAATATGTCTCGGCAGCGACCTGAACACCGTAGGCGCC
>DCNF01000040.1:7235-13831 GCA_002322035.1 Geobacter sp. UBA1603 | reverse complement strand
TTCTCTTCCATCCGCTTGGCCAGAATGGCCTCCTTGATCTTGCGGGAAAATTTCTTTTCAGGGGTCAGGAGCATCGATTTGGTCACCTGCTGGGTGATCGTTGAAGCCCCCTCCTTTTTACGCATTGAAATGATATTTTTGAAGGCGGCCCGGACAATCCCGAGATAGTCGATCCCCTTGTGCTGGTAGAAGCTGGCGTCTTCAGCAGACACAAACGCCTGAATCAGCTTGCGAGGCATCTGATTAACCGGCACAACCTTGCGCCGTTCAAGATAAAATTCACCCACCAGGCTCCCGTCGTCACCAAAAACCTGGGACACGATCGGAGGCTTGTAATCGCCCAACCGATCAACACGGGGAAGTTTTGCCATCAGATAAAAGACATAACCGGCGATTCCAAGCAGCGTGACCACCCCAAGCGTGACCGCAAACAGCATCAGAGAGGCAAAAAATCCTTTTTCACGAGAAGGTGCAGGGGCCATCCTGTTCATAATCACAATCCTTTTCTGCCTGAATACCGCATGACTGCCTGACAACGGCGACTGCTGCAAAATAGCCCATCTGAATCGGCGAAATCAAGCGCTTTCACGGCAGGCTTGCCAACACGGCAGGAGCGGCTATAATTCCTCTGCACGCTACCGAAAGGGAAACCATGAAACTGATCCGCCCAAGGACTGGCGTCATAACCAGGCTCAACATCATTTCGTCACTGCTCCTGCTGGCACTTTTCGTTACGCTCGCATTGAGCAGCTATCGCCGGGAGCAGGCACTGATCCTGAAAAGTGCCGTAAACAACGCCCGCACCATTTCGCGCCAGATCATCGAAACCCGCGACTACCTCTCCCGTCAGATCACCCGCGAACCGCAGCAGAGCGGCGCCCTGATACCCCAGGTGGCCGCCAGTCAGATCGCCGGCCAACTGACGAAAGGGTCAGAATTCTATGTGCGCCAGGTTTCGCTGCGCTACAGGAACCCGGACAACCGCCCCGACAGTTTTGAAGCAGAAACCCTGAAGGAAGCCAGCCACGGCGCCTCGCGGGAGGTCTGGAAAGTGGCTGATGGAGCACCGCCAGGGCGAACCGGTGAAGGAAAGACACTCCGGTATCTTATTACGATGACAGCCGAAGAGTCCTGCCTGACCTGTCACGGGAGCTACGAATCGGCACCTGACTTCGTCAGGAAGCGTTTCCCGAAGGGGCACTTTTCTTACGGATACCGGGTTGGCGAGGTAATCGGAGCCGTATCGGTGGCCGTGCCGATGCAGGCACTCTACCGCGATATCGGCGCGAACCTGAAAACGGGGCTGTACTATGAAGGGGCCGTGCTGCTGATTTTCATCGCCCTCACCGCCTGGATCATCCGCCGCACGATCCTTCTGCCGGTCAAGGCGGTGTCAAGCGGGATCACCGACGTCGCCCGCACCGGTGATTTTTCCCGGCGGCTTACCGCACAGTCCGACGATGAAGTCGGAGAACTGGTCTCATCATTCAACGAATTGATGGCGGAGCTGGAGCGTAAAACGATCCAGCGCCGGGAATCGGAGGAACGCTATCGGAACTTTATTGAAATTGCCCAATCTCCGATTGTGACGTTCATGGCGGACGGCAAGATCGTCATCTCCAACCAAAAGGCGGAGAGGCTGTTCGGGATGGAAAAAAAGGAACTGCTGGGCCTGTCGATCTTTGATTTTATTGAAGACCGGGAGCGCCTTCACCAGGCGATTGACGATTATTTCAGTGCCGGCAGCAGCGACCTGATCGGCACCACCACCCGGCAGAAGGTTCGTGATGTCTGTGGCAAGATGGTTCCGGTCGACATGGTGATTTCTGTTTCCCAGTCCGAGCAGACCCCGATGTTCAGCGCCATCCTGCGGACGATTCCCAGATAGGATGTGCCAATTCACAACGTACTGAATTACAGATTTTATTTCCCACCCGTGAACGTGATTGAAAGGTAACCCGTAGAGTTACTGCAATCAGCAGAAAATGCGCCTGTGCTCCCATCAAGAGGACCAGTACAATATAGGAGAGCGCCGACCAAATTCTGAGAGTCGGAAAAAAACACTCGCCCTTGCGCGTCCGTAAGCGTTAAGGCTGGTACATCGGAGAATAATACCTTCCCTTGCGTGTCGATCGCACCATACAATGAATAATCAGTGAGCCGGCCATTGCCCTCATCGATTTGAATTTTTCCCGTAAGGCTTCGGGATGTATCAATCGTGATATTCCAGCGACCGCTCACAGGGCCTGCCCCCCCATTGCCGCTGTAAGTCCCCTGGTAAGTCCCTGCATAAAGCTTCCCCAGCGAACTCGACAGGTGAGTTTGTGCCGCTGCGCTGTCCGGGACGACAGCACCCGGTTTAACCGACCGAACAAGCGCTTCAACCGCTGCGTTATCGCTTAATACAAGAGACTTGCCTTTCAAGGAGTTCGCAATCGTTTGGTCGATAACGATTTTGACTGAAGAATCAGCACTCGAATTAAAGGCCAGCAAAAGTCTTACGATATTGAGCGCAATACCATCATCAAGATAGGCGCCTTCATGGCCTTTTACGGACCGGGCAAGATCAACCGGGGTAATAACACTTTTCCCGGGCGCATCTCCGATTTCAATATCTCCGATTTTAAAGAGTACGCGACTGCCAGGCACATAGGTAAAGGTCCCATCCGCGTTGGTCAGACCTGAAATACTTCCGGAACTGTACGACAGCCCCTCTACGGGAGCATCAAGAAAAATCCCGGTTGCAGTAAGCGGTACCGGCGACGGACTTTGAGATTGAGGAGAAGTCGTACCACCGCCGCCGCATGACACGAGAAGCGACAACGCACACCAGCAAAAACAGGCCGCTACAACAATCGAATAGGCATTTCGCTGAAAGCTCATAGATATGTCCCTCATTTTTCAGTAAATGATGATGTAACCGTGCTTTTCAGCGATCGTTCGGACTTCGTCCTTTTCGGCGATGCGGTACGTCCGGCCTTCAAGAGTAAACACGTAGCCTCCCTCACCGTCGGGCCTGGCATCCTCAAGCAACGCCTCAAATGTAGCCGTTTTAACCATCATGGCCTCCTTTCTGCGCCGCCTGCCGGACGGCCGCTGCCAGATTGAGCACATCATCTTCCGTTGTCTGCCACGAGCACATGAACCGCGCCCCGCCGGTGCCGATAAAGGAATAGAAATACCATCCCGCTTCCCGCAGCCGCTCTGCCGCAACCGGATCCAGCTCCACAAATACTGCGTTGGCCTCAACCGGGACCAGCAACGAAACGCCGGGGATTTCTGCCAATGATTGCGACAGAAGGCGGGCCATGGCGTTTGCGTGCCGGGCATTCGCCAGCAGTGCACCGCTCTCCAGCATGCCGACCCAGGGTGCCGAGAGAAAACGCATCTTGGATGCCAGTTGCCCGGCCTGCTTGCAGCGGTATTCAAATTCTTCGGATAGCGCCGAATCAAAAAACACGACCGCCTCCCCTACCGCCATACCGTTCTTGGCGCCCCCGAGGCACAGCACGTCGATCCCGGCTTTCCAGCTGACGTCAGCCGGGTTGCAGCCCAGCGCGGCTATTGCATTGGCAAACCGGGCACCGTCCATCTGGACACGCAGTCCGTAGTGATGTGCCAGTTCACAGGCCGCACGGACCTCGTCAGGACGGTAGACCGTCCCCAGCTCTGTCGACTGGGTCAGGCTGAGAACCCGCGGTTTGGGGTAGTGTATGTCACTGCGACGCGTGATGGCCCACTCCACGGCGGCCAGATCAATTTTCCCTCCGGGGCCGGGGGTATGCAGGATCTTGGTTCCGTTGGAAAAAAACTCCGGGGCGCCGCATTCATCGGTCTCGATATGCGCCAGATCATGGCAGATGACACTGTGATACGAACGGCAGAGCGAGGCGAGCGCAAGCGAATTGGCCGCCGTGCCGTTAAACACGAAAAAGACCTGGCAGTCAGCTTCAAAAAACCGGCGGACCTCGTTGCAGGCCCGCTCCGTCCACGGGTCATCCCCGTATGAGCTGACAAACCCCCGATTGGCCTGCTCCATTGCCCGCCAGGCTTCTGGGCAGACGCCGGCATAGTTGTCGCTTGCGAACTGACGGTTGATTATCGGCCTGTTTCCGGCAATCATCGATCCTCCACGGCTTCGGGGGAACCTATCACCGCACCGGCAGCGATGACACACTGATTCCTCCCCCTGCGATTGACTTTCCCATGACGCTCTACTATACTTCAAAAACTTTTCGATTGTGTACAGGATCGTCGATGAAATTCATCTTTTTTCTCATAGCACTCCTGATTACCGCTCAGCCGGCAGTTTCAGCCGAGCCGGCACAGGCCCTGCTGAATGAGCTGGCCCGGCCGACCGCCCCGGCCCTTGCGGTGTCAGAATACGACGGGGTGGCAACCCCGGCCGACCTCCCCGGCGCCGAAAGCACAACCGCATCAAATCCGCTGTTCACCCTGGAGGAGCTGCATGACCTGCGCAGCGACGACACCGAACTGGCCCTGCCCGATGCAGACCTCCCGATTTCAGACATACCACTGACGCTGAACAGCAAGGTTGAATACTTCCTCTATTATTTCCAGACCAGAGGCAAGGCATCCTTCGACCGCTGGCTCTCCCGCTCTTCGCGTTACCTGCCGATGATGAAAGAGATCCTCAAGCGCGAGGGGATGCCGGAAGATCTTGTGTATGTGGCCATGATCGAGAGCGGGTTCCACCTGCACGCCCGTTCATGGGCCAATGCAGTCGGCCCCTGGCAGTTCATCTCCGACACCGGGCGGCGCTACTCCCTGCGCATCGACCAGTGGGTCGACGAACGCAAAGACCCGGTCAAGGCAACAACGGCGGCGGCTCTCTACCTGAAAGAGCTCTACGGGATGTTCAAAGGTGACTGGTATCTGGCGGCGGCTGGCTACAATGCCGGTGAAAACAAGATCCTGCGGGCCATCACCATGTACAACACAAGCGATTTCTGGGAGATCTCCCGCGGATCGTACCTCAAACGGGAGACCAAGGAATATGTCCCCAAATTGCTGGCCGCGGCGATCATCGCCAAAGACCCGGCACGCTACGGCTTCTCCGATGTGGCCTACCTGCCACCCTTGGAGTACGACGTGGTTACCATTCCCTCTCGTACCGACCTGGAACTGGTCGCCCGCCTGACCGGCACGACCTATGAATCAATCCGGGAACTGAACCCCGACCTGCGCCACTGGTGCACCCCACCCAATTATCCCGACTACGAGCTGAAAATTCCCAAGGGGACCAAAGCCCAGTTCGAACGTGACTATGCCCAGATTCCTGAAGAAAAGCGCTTTACCGAAAAGGTGCTCTACACCCGCTACCAGGCTCGCCGCAAGGATTCACTCCAGGGTGTCGCCCGGCGCTTCGGCACAACTCCGGCAATCATCGCCGAGTTGAACGGGCTTTCCAAAAAAAGCCGGATCGCCGGCCGCAGCCTCGTGGTGCCGGTGCGACAGACTGTCGACTTCGGCAGCGAGGGACGTTCGGCAACGGTCTCTACCCCGCATAAAGGCAACTACGCCCGGTATTACACCATCAAAAAAGGCGATACGCTTAATGGTCTGGCCCGGCGTTTCAACGTCTCCACAGCTCTCTTGTCAGCCTGGAACAACCTTAAAGGCACCATGGCCCTCAAACCGGGCCGGCGGATCATCATTGCCAAATTTTCCGAAAAAGACGGAAAGCTGACCAGCGCCGGAACAAAAGGATAACCGCACCATAACCATTGCATCAACACCATGAAAGGAATCACCCGATGTACAACCTGCTTATTTCACTGGGTGCTGCCCTTGGCAGCGCCCTGATATTTACCCTGATCAACGTCCCTGTCTGGGGCTCGGCCATGATCGGCCTGGCCGTTTTCGCCGGACTGTTTGTTTTCCTGTCGAAACGGGTCATGAACAAGGTCATGGTCGCCAGCGAGACGGCCGGCAAGGACCTGCAGGCCCAGCGCTTTGAAAAGGCGATCCGCGAGCTGAAGGATGCGCTCAAATATTCCAAGTGGCAGTTCTACGTCGAAGGGCAGCTCGAATCGCAGATCGGCATGATCTACTACATGAAGCGCGACTTCTCCAATGCCTTCCCCCACCTGGAGAAAGCCTTCTTCAAAAACTGGGTGGCCATGGGGATGCTGGCAATCTGCTACATGAAGCGCCAGAAGAAGGACAAGATGATTGCCACCTTCGACAACACACTGCGGTGGACCAGCAAGGAGCCGCTGCTCTGGAACCTGTACGCTTACTGCCTGAACGAATGCGGGGATACGTCAAAAGCGAAAGAAGTGCTCGAAAAGGGGCTCAAGAAAAACCCGGGCGATCAGCCGCTTCAGGAAAACCTGGAAAACCTTGCGCAGGGGCGAAAAATGAAGATGAGAAGCTACGGAGACATGTGGTTTCAGTTCCACCTGGAAAGCGTGGCCGCCATCCAGAAACACCACATGGCCGCCATGGGTGGCCGCATGCAGCGGCGCGTAACCGTCAGGAGGTAAGTACCGCGAGCAACCCGAAACCTGTTCTTCAGAATTGAAAAAAGCCGTCGGTTGACGGCTTTTTTACGTTTTCTCCGCAAGGTATTT
>DCNF01000040.1:3226-7208 GCA_002322035.1 Geobacter sp. UBA1603 | reverse complement strand
ATTTACCTGCAATCCTTCAGCAAACATGATCTCAAGGCGGAATCAGAATTTTACCCCGACCCCTCCCGCAATGATATTCAGCTTGTCATCGAACTGGCGACGGTACTCGACATTCAGAAAGAGCGGGGTCGGGCTGAACGAGAAATCCACGCCGGCCAATAGCACCGGTGACCCCTTTGTTCCGCGTTTGTCATGGAAAATAACGGCCTGACCGGCTCCGGCGTAGGGATTGATCAGCGGCACCGGAGCATGCACCTTGAACAGGGCGGTAATTGGCACCGCCTCGTCGCGCCTGACCGTGTTCAGGTGTGTACGGTCAACCACCGTAAAAGCCGCCGTGGCACCGATCGATACCAGCTTGTTGAGGTAAAGATCGCCGAAAGCCTCATAGTGCTGGCTGCTGTAGTTCGTTGCAGCACCGGCCCTGATGCCGACCGCAAAACTGTCACCTGCATGAGCCCCGGCGGCGGTCAGCACAAGCACCAGGGCAGCCATAATCATCTTTTTCATCGCGTTCCCCTTTCATCCATGTAAATAGAGCGGGCCATCGCTCCGCGCACCTTCAGGCACCGACCTCATCGGAAATTGCCCTGATGACATCGAAGATCTGACTATCGTACATATCCTTACTGATTGCAAGGGCAACCGGCGGAATCCTGAGCAGCGACTTGACAAAGCCGAAACGCAGGTCACGGGGGAGCACCGCCGCATACGCCACCAGATTCCGCTCCTGCTGGTCCGTCAACAGTGGATTACCCTGCAGCAGCGCTACCAGTTCATGCATCGTGGCAGCCTGCAGATCATCCCGCTGCCCTGCGGCGGCCTCGGACACTCGCTCCCACTGGTTGAGGATTTCATCGGCCGAAAGGGGGCGGTTGCGATGATCGGCCAGCCAGCGCATGAACATGATTGCCGCCTCACGGCCGACAATTCCGGCATAGACCTCCATTTCCAGATCGGCCGGGAACCGGCAGGCGCTGCGCAGAATGCTGACCATCTCCCAGGCCCGTTCGGTCGGCTCGACCGGCAGGTCGAGAGGTGACCCCGCTGCAGCCAGAAGACCGCTCTGGGCGGCGAGAAAACGGCGGACCCCCTCGTCAAGCCCCCGTGAGGCGGCATACCGCGCCCAGCAGGAATAATCGCTCTCTACAAACAGAAGCACCATCCGGTCCAGCAGGGCCCGGTCCAGCGTTGCCACCTGATAGGTCCCGTCTGGCGGGTTGATCGTGACCACCACCCTGTGCTGCGAGGCCAGCCGATGGGTGTGCAGCGCCCGCGGCAATCCTTCGACCGGCGGCTCCACAAACTGAAAAATCGCCTGCAGGGTGTCCTCCTGCTGGGCCCGGTTCAACTCATCGCAATGAACCACCACCGGGGCACTCTCATCAGCGGGCCACCAGCACGGGCGCGACCAGTGCATCTGTGTGCCCTGGCGATACGGAATGCCGACCAGGTCACCAACCTCCATCTGTCCCAGCCGCAACGGCGCGTACCCCCATCCGGCCTCACGGCACACCTGGATGATCCCTGCCGTCTTTCCAACCCCCCGATGACCGACAATACAGGGCGTCAGATCAGTTTTCGCCAGGATTTCCTTCAGAACAACCTTCATCTGCTCAACATTCACCGCAGCGGCTCCCAGAAATATGATGACTGATCATAGCGATAATTTCCGGGCAGTTCAAGACACAATCCGTCTCTTTTAAGACTTGTGTGAATCGTCTTACCTTCTCATGTTGAATATGCTATAGAAAATAGCTTGATTGCCATCTGCACGGGACTCTGAATGAATCGCCACGACTCACACCTTACATACGTGCTGCTGCCGCTTCTGATTATCGCCGGATTTTTGGGTAATCTCTGCGCTGCTCGCCTTTTCACCGGGTTCAGCTACCTGTTCGGAAGCATACCGGTGCTGGTCGTGGTTCGGCTCTTCGGAATCCGCTGGGGATTATTGGCCGGCCTTGCGGCTTCGGCCTGGACCATTGAACTCTTCGGCCACCCTTACGCCATGGTCTGGCTTACACTGGAACCGGTTGCAGTCGGCTGGCTCCTGGGCACAAAGAGCAACCGCACCCGCAATCTGATCGCCTACGACATGCTCTACTGGTCGTGCGCCGGCACACCGCTGATCTGGATTTTCTTCCAGTATATCATGGGAGTTACAGTTCTGGGGACTCTGGCCGCCATGCTCATGTACTGGGTTATCGGCGCGGCCAACGCCCTGGTGGCAAGCATTCTGCTCACCCATATCCCCTGGTTTGCCGACCGCGACATCGACCGGCCGGCCACCATCCCGATCCGGGACCTGATCTTCAATCTGACGATGGTGGTCGTGCTGCTGCCGGCGATCATGACCATGGTATTGCACGGCAGGAATACCGAACGCCGCTACCAGCACGAATTGTACGAACACCTCAACGGCAGTGCCCGCAGGGCAATCTATGAGATCAGAATCAGGCTCGAGCGCCATGCCCTTTCGGCCCCCCGGGCTGACCAGCAGGCCACCGGGCAACTCCCGCCCGGGACGCCATTCCGTGACCTTTTGCGGGATGCCCAGACGACCTCCCATATTAATCTGACCTTACTTGACGGTTCCGGACAGATACTGGCAACCACGCAGGAACCGCCTCCTTCCGGCGTCTACACCGCCTGCCCCGACGGCACTCTCGAGCTGGTTTCCACAACAGGAGTCCAGCGCTGCACCCCGCGATCCAGCACACCGCTACCCCTGTGGCAAAAAGCCCAGCGTTCCAGCTTTCTGCGCAGACAGCCGCTGGCCATTGACAGCCTCTGGACCATCGTTGCCGAGGGCCCGTTCGCACCCTATCAGCAAAAACTGCTCAAGGACCAGGTTCAATCCCTGGTGATGCTGGTTGCGCTGATCATCGTCACCCTCGGCATTTCATCCTTCACCTCGCGGCGCCTGGCACAGCCGCTGCAGTGGCTTTCACGACTGACAACCGACCTTCCGGAACGGCTGACCAAGGAAACAATAACCACCTGGCCGGCCAGCTCCATATACGAAATCGATCAGTTGATCGGCAATGTCAAGGAGATGGCCCGGGCGCTCAGCAACCGCTTCCAGGAAATGACCTACCTGACCGAGACGCTTGAGCTGCGGGTTGCCGAACGGACGCGGGCCTTAAGCATGGCCAACAGCGAACTCCAGAAGGAGATTACCGAGCGCAAGGCAACGGAACGGCAGCGGGATCACCTGATGGACGAACTGGTCACCCAGGTCGGCTTCCTGCAGACCCTGATCGATGCCATCCCCAATCCTGTCTTCTACAAGGACATTCAGGGCCGCTACCAGGGGTGCAACAGGGCGTTCGAAGAACAATTGGGGCTGACCAGGGAACAGATTATCGGCAAGAAAGCCTGCGACCTCTTCCCTGCCGAGCGGGCCGCCGTATTTGAGGAGGCTGATCAGGCCCTTTTCAAGCGTCGCGGCGTCCAGGTGTATGAAACCCAGATCCGTTATACCGACAGCTCGCTCCATTACGTCATCCTCAGCAAAGCAACTTACGACACTGCCGGCGGCACGCCCGGCGGACTGATCGGCACCGTCATCGACATCAGCGAACGCAAGCGGGCCGAAACCGAGCGTGACCGCCTGATGGTCGAGCTGACCCAGAAAAATAAAGAGCTGGAAGGCATCATTTACGTCGCCTCCCATGATCTGCGTTCTCCGCTCGTGAACGTACAGGGGTTCAGCCGCAAACTTGCCAAAAACTGCGCCGAGCTCGGCCGCATCAGTGATGACAGCGCGATTCCGGAAGAGGTTCGGCGCCCGATGCGAGCGCTTGTCCGGGAAGACATCCCCCGCTCGCTCGGCTTCATCACCAGCAGCATCGAGAAGATGGATGGGCTATTGGGCGGGCTGTTGCGCCTTTCGCGGCTTGGCAGGGCATCGCTCTGTTTCGCAACGGTCGATATGAATACCCTCATGGCCGATGTTGTCGCATCCCTGACATGGCAG
>DCNF01000040.1:777-3141 GCA_002322035.1 Geobacter sp. UBA1603 | reverse complement strand
CCGATGCCATTCAGGTTTCGCAGGTTTTCAGCAACCTGATCGACAATGCCATAAAATACCGTTCACTTGAGCGCCCTCTTGTGGTAACTGTTTCCTGCGATGTTTTTCCGGAAGGGCGGCGCTACTGTGTTGAGGATAACGGGATCGGAATTGCTCCCGACCAGCAGGAGAAAGTCTGGGAGATCTTTCAGCGCCTGAACCCTTCCGACAACCCCGGCGAAGGGCTCGGCCTTACGCTGGTCCGTCGCATCGTTGACCGCCTAGGAGGCTCTGTCTGGCTCGAGTCGGAACCGGGCAGCGGCAGCCGGTTTTACGTCGTACTGCCGGCACCGCCGGCATAAGCACTGACCACTCTGCGGGAGCACTTCATGGATACTGAACCTTCAAGCCGGTCCGTAACCATCCTGATTGCCGAAGATGATGACGGCCACGCCGAACTGATCCAGGACAACCTCCGCGAGGCAGGGGTTCACAACGCGATCATGAGGTTCAAAGACGGTAGTGACCTGCTGGACTTCTTCTTCGCGCCGGCGCCTCGTTATCAGCCGGGGCAGGCATACCTGCTGCTGCTCGACATCCGCATGCCCGTAGTTGACGGCATCGCCGTACTGCGCCGGATCAAGCAGGACCAGCTGCTGAAGAACATGCCGGTCATCATGCTGACCACAACCGACGATCCGCGGGAAATCCGCACCTGCTATGAACTTGGATGCAGCTGTTATGTCACAAAACCGGTCGACTACGGAAGATTTTCTGAAATGCTGACGCGGCTCGGGCTGTTTCTTCTGGTGGTCCAGGTCCCGTCGCTCAAGGCGCACGAATAATCACCCTTACGGAGGAAACAATAATGTGTGGAATAGTTGGATACATCGGGGGGCAGCAGGCGACCCCGATTATTCTTGAAGGGCTGAAGAAGCTGGAATACCGAGGCTATGATTCGGCCGGAATCGCAGCCCTCGCCGGCGGTGAATCTGCCATCCGCCGCAGCGAGGGGAAGCTGGTCAACCTTGAAAATCTTCTGAAGGAGCAACCGCTCGGCGGGACCATCGGCATCGGCCACACCCGCTGGGCCACCCATGGGCGGCCGTCTGAAATCAACGCCCATCCCCACAAGGCCGGGCCGGTAATCGTCGTCCACAACGGCATCATCGAGAACTACCTGCCGCTCAAGGAACAGCTGATCAAAGCCGGCCACAGCTTTAAAAGCGCCACCGACACGGAAGTGATCGCCCACCTGCTCGAAGAGCGCCTGCGGACCGGAACAGACTTTGAGACGGCCGTGCGCCAGACCCTGGCAGAGCTGCGTGGTGCCTACGCCGTCTGTATACTGAATGAACGTGAACCGGGCATGCTGATCGCCGCCAAGCTCGGCTCTCCGATGGTGGTCGGGCTGGGGGCCGGTGAATACTTCGTTGCCTCTGATATCCCTGCCATCCTGGCCCATACCCGTGAGATGGTTTTCATGGAGGACGGCGAGATGGCGGTCTTCAGCCAGAGCGGACCCCGGTTTTCAACCATTGCCGGCACCGTGCTTGAAAAACCACCCCGCCACATCGACTGGTCACCGCTGATGGCTGAAAAAGGGGGCTACCGGCACTTCATGCTCAAGGAAATCCACGAGCAGCCGAGGGCCGTGCGTGACACCATTGCCGGCCGTCTGCTGGAAAGCGACGGAGATGTTTACCTTGAAGACCTGCAGTTCACCGACCGCCAGCTCGAAGCGGTCCGCCGGATCGTAATTGTGGCCTGCGGGACCTCGTGGCACGCCGCCCTGACCGGCAAGTTCTACCTGGAAGGCTACTGCCGCATCCCGGTCGAGGTCGATATCGCCTCTGAATTCCGCTACCGCGACCCGGTCATTGATGACCAGACACTGGTGATGGTGATCTCCCAGTCGGGAGAGACCGCCGATACCCTTGCAGCCCTGCGTGAGGCGAAATCACGCGGCGCGATGGCCATGGCGATCTGCAACGTGGTTGACTCATCCATCGCCCGCGAGGCGGTCAACGTGATCTACACCCACGCCGGCCCGGAGATCGGCGTGGCATCCACCAAAGCGTTTGTCACCCAGCTGACCGCTCTGTACATGTTCACTATCCGGCTCGGCCGGGCTGTGAGGACGATTGACTGCGCTTCAGGCCGGCGGATGATCGACGCGCTCAAAAAGGCTCCCTCGCTGCTGGAGGAGGCGCTCACCCTCAATCCCCTGACCGAAAAAATTGCCCGCAGATACATGAATGCCCGGGATTTTCTCTACCTCGGCCGGGGCAGAAACTTCCCGATCGCCCTGGAAGGTGCACTGAAACTGAAGGAGATCTCCTATATCCACGCCGAAGGCTACCCGGCCGGCGAGATGAAGCACGG
>DCNF01000040.1:438-596 GCA_002322035.1 Geobacter sp. UBA1603 | reverse complement strand
ATCGGCAAACAGGCCGAAGAGGTTGTCCCGGTCCCCTGTCTCAACGAAGACCTTGATCCGCTGCTGCTTTCTGTCCCGCTGCAGCTCCTGGCATATCATATTGCCGTGCTGAAGGGGACCGACGTTGACCAACCGCGTAACCTTGCGAAATCAGTTAC
>DCNF01000040.1:0-137 GCA_002322035.1 Geobacter sp. UBA1603 | reverse complement strand
TCTTTGACCGACAGGTTCATCTTGCCCGCCCCGTCGGGAAAAATCCGCAGACCGCAGATTTTCTCGGCCAGCCAGTCGGCCGCAGGCTCGTCATCCCCCTTTTCCACACCGAGCAGCACCATGATCCCCCGGCCGAT
>DCNF01000059.1:51077-51477 GCA_002322035.1 Geobacter sp. UBA1603 | reverse complement strand
CCGGCAAAACCGCCCGCAGTGAAATCGAATCGGTGCTGGAGATCCACAGCGGCGCGTATCTGGCCAAACTGGAGGATGAATATGCCCTGATTGCCAAACATCGTCCTATCAACGCCAAGCCGGGCGGTCGGTTGCAGAAGTATTACCTGCGGGACAACTTCCTCAGTTTCTGGTTCCGCTTCATCTATCGCAATCTGTCAGCGGTGGAGACCGGCAACTTCGGCTATGTTCGCGAGATCATCGAGCGGGACTACGCCACCTGGTCCGGTAAGCTTCTGGAGCGGTTCTTTCACGATCTGTTCGCCGCCAGCGGCAGATACAACCGGATCGGCAGCTACTGGGAGCGTGGCAACAAGAACGAAATCGACCTGGTAGCGGTGAACGACCTGCGGAAAAAACT
>DCNF01000059.1:43665-50969 GCA_002322035.1 Geobacter sp. UBA1603 | reverse complement strand
CGGCTGCTGCAGGAATATCAGGGGTATCAGGTGGAGTATCGCGCACTGGGGCTGGAAGATGTGGCGGAGTTTCTGCCGTCGAAAGAGGACAGCATGAAATGACATTTTCTGTCGTATTGTTCCTGTAGAATGATAGGACATTGAATCTGAACAGCGAGCTCTATCTGGAGGGGGCATGAAGAAAGGCGATATCGTAAAGTTCAGAAAAGCTGTTGATCCCGGAGATGAGGATCTCCGCATGATTCTGCTGGAAGATCCCAGTGGCGGTCGGGTTCTGGTCGAGTGCATTGTCGATATGAAAATCCGGCCGACCTGCCGGTACAATGCAGATGATCTGGAAACATGTAGCGAGGAGAAGAAACACTAGGCGGGTGGCCATAAATACGCCAATTGCGCCAAATTGCTTATGAATGTACATCCTGTTTCGGGTGTAGTTAAAGGATAGAACCAATGAGCAAAGATCTGACCTATTCTCCCACAGCCGTAAATAACTCCGAAATGCTGATTTATCAAGCGCCGGATGGAAAAATCAAAATCGATGTCAGGCTGGAGAAGGAAACCGTCTGGCTTACCCAGGACGATATGGCTCAACTGTTCGGTAAGGCCAAATCTACCATCAATGAACATATCAAGAACATTTTTGCTGAAGAAGAGTTGCATGAAGCTGATGTTGTAAAGAAATTCGGAATTTCCGAATTTCAACAAAAAGCGCCAAATTACTATAACCTGGACGTGATTATCTCCGTCGGATACCGGGTCAAATCACCGCAAGGCACCCGCTTCCGCATCTGGGCCACCCAGCGGCTCAAGGAGTATATCGTCAAAGGCTTTGCCCTTAACGACGAACGCTTCAAAAGCGGCAACTCCATGAACTACTTCAGCGAGTTGCAGGAACGCATCCGTGAAATCCGGATTTCGGAGCGGTTCTTCTACCAGAAGATCAAAGATATTTACACCACCAGCATTGATTATGACCCCAGGGATGAAAAGACCATCGAGTTCTTCAAGGTGGTGCAGAACAAACTGCTCTGGGCCATCAGCCAGCAGACCGCAGCAGAACTGGTATATCGCCGGGCTGATGCCGCACTGCCCCTCATGGGGATGCAGTCGTTCGACAAAAAGGGCGAACCGGCGGTGCGCAAGAGCGATGTGAGCATTGCCAAGAATTATCTGGCGGAAGACGAGATGAAGCTTCTGGGGCTGTTGGTGGAACAATACCTGGCCTTTGCCGAGACCATGGCACAACAGCGAACCCCTATGTACATGCAGGACTGGATTGCCCGGCTGGATGCGATCATTCAGCTCAATGGTCGCGAGCTGCTCACCCATGCCGGAAAGATCAGCCACCAGATGGCGCTGGAGAAGTCGTCGTTTGAGTACGACAAATTTTGTGAAGTGCAGCGGCAGATTCAGCATGAAGCAAGTATGAAGGAATTGGAGCAGGATATTCAGCAACTGAGAAAGCCGGGGTCTGACAAATGACGACTACTGAGCTGGAAAGCACCCTGGGAACAGGGGCAGCTGCACTTCATCTGCGTGGACGACGGCGATATGGACATCCGCAAGGACAACTCGGGCAACCACAGATTTTCCTGGGACGGCAACGATGAGTGCGATCCAGCCAACGGTTTCGGCGAGTTTACCTGTGACCACACATAGATCCGTCTGCCCCTATGACTGCCCCGACACCTGCGGCCTGCTGGTTGAGGTGAAGGGCGACCGCGCCGTGAAGGTGAGCGGCGACCCTGACCATCCGGTAACCAGGGGACTGCTCTGCCCCAAGATGCAGCACTACGAAAAAACTGTGCACTCCCCCCGCCGCCTGACCACGCCGCTTGTGCGGACAGGTGCCAAGGGGAGCGGCGAGTTTGCAGCGATTTCGTGGGATGAGGCTGTCAACCGCATCTGCGGCCAGTGGCACACGCTGATTTCGAAGTGCGGGGCCGAGAGTNNTGGGCGTGGATGTCGCGCCGGATCTCGGCCAGCGCCGGGGCGTCGTCGACGATCGCGTCGATCAGTCGGGGTTCTCTCGGGGACATGGTGCAAGGGCTCCTGTTGAGGCTCCGGCCGGCCTGTCGATCGATCTTAGCCGGGGCCTTCCAAAGGCCTCCCGGCGGTCGAATTCGGCCATGCCATGATGCGGAGATGAGCCTCGTCAACGCCTCCTCCGAGCCGACCCGCGTGGTCCACGGCGCCTGCCCGCATGACTGCCCCGACACCTGCGCGCTGAAGGTCACCGTGCAGGGCTCGCCCGGCGCCGAACGGGTCGTCCATGTGCAGGGCTGGGCCGAGCACGAGACCACCTACGGCGCGCTGTGCACCAAGGTCTCGCGCTATGCCGAGCGCACCCACCACCCCGAGCGCGTGCTGCAGCCGCTCCGGCGTGTCGGTCCCAAGGGCAGCTGCCAGTTCGAGCGCATCACGTGGGACCAGGCCTTGCACGAGATCGCCACGCGCCTGTCGGCCATTGCCGCGCGCGATCCGCAAGCCATCCTGCCCTACAGCTACGCCGGCACCATGGGGCTGGTGCAGCGCAACGCCGGCCATGCATTTTTCCATAAACTGGGCGCCTCCCGCCTTGAACGCACGATCTGCGCCCCGGCCAAGGAGGTTGGCTGGAAAGCGGTGATGGGTGACACTCCGGCCATGGAGCCGACGCAGATCCTGGAAAGCGACCTGGTGGTTCTGTGGGGTATCAACGCCGTGGCCACCAGCGTCCATTGTATGCGTGATGCCCTGGCCGCCCGCAAGAACGGGGCCAGGATCTGGGCCCTTGACACCTACCGCACCCCCACCTGCGACGCAGCCGATGAAGCCTTCATCGTCAGGCCGGGAGGCGACGGAGCCCTGGCGCTGGGCATGATGCATGTAATGGTGCGTGACGGGCTGGCCGATCGCGACTTCATCGCCGCCAGCGTCATCGGTTTTGACGAGTTTGAGCGCACCGTCCTGCCCGACTGCACCCCGGAACGGATGGCGGAGGTATGCGGCCTGCCAGCCGCATCGATCGAGCGCCTGGGACGGGAGTTTGCCCGGGCACACCGCCCCTTTGTCCGTCTGGGCAGCGGGCTGACCCGTTACGCTAACGGAGCCATGACCGTGCGCACCATCACCTGCCTGCCGGCGGTGAGCGGCGCATGGCAGCGGGGAGGCGGCGTTTTTCCTGGCACCTCGACTGGTGCGGCCTTTCCCTTGGCACAGGTGGTAACCCGCGAAGATTTCATGACCCAGCCGACCCGGCTGATCAGCATGAACCAGCTCGGTGATGCCTTAAACGGCCTTGCCGATCAGCCAGTCAAGGCTTTGTATGTCTACCACTCCAACCCGGCGTCCATAGCACCTGATCAGAATCAGGTGATCCGGGGACTGCTGCGTGAAGACCTGTTTACCGTTGTGCATGAACGCTTCATGACCGACACGGCCCGCTATGCCGATATCGTTCTGCCGGCCACAAGCTCCCTGGAGCATTCTGACCTTTACCGGGCTTACGGCGGTTATCATGCCCAGCGCTGTACGGCCGTTATTGATCCTGTTGCTGAATCGCGCTCCAATTGGGACGTATTCTGTCAGCTTGCCAGGGGCATGGGATGGGACGAGCCGTTCTTCAGGCAGTCCGCCGATGATCTGATTGACCAGCTGCTCGACTGCGATACCCCCTGGCGGGATGCGGCAGCAACAAAGCGGTTGCGCTCTGGTGAACCGGTGCTGTTGACACCCCCCGGCGGCGGGCGCTGGCTGACACCATCGGGCAGGATCGAAATCGGCAACGAGCGGGAAGAGCGGCGCTTCCCCTGTCTCATTGCCACCCACGCAGCCGGGGAAGGCCTGCCATTGCGCCTGCAGCCGGCCGTAACCCCTTTTGCCCTGAATGGCTCGTTTTATGAGCGGGATGAGTTGCGCGCCCGGCAGGAGCGCATGGTACTCCTGATCAATCCGGTCGATGCCAGTGCACGGAACCTTGTTGACGGCCAGCAGGCGGCGGCTTTCAATCAGTACGGCGAGGTGCTGTTTTCTTTGAAAATAACCGGTAAGGTACCGCCCGGCACCGTGGTAACCGAAGGGGTCTGGTGGAGCGAGTTCATCGGCGGGCAGCGCGGGGTGAATGCCCTGACGTCGCAGCGGCTTACCGACGGCGGACGGGGCAGCACACTCTACGACGTGGCGGTGGAGGTTCGAAGTGCCTGATCAGGCCCCCTGGCGACGGCGCAGGGCGGCGAGCATATCAGGCACTGCCGTTGTGCGGCACGGAATCCCGGCCTTCTGAAGAAGCGGCGGCAGCACCAGTTCAGGAGCCTGGCGGGGGAAGCCGCTGTCGGTCAGCCGGTGCATCAGCCGCATGGTGCGGAAGGCATCGAACCAGTCATGAAATGCTTTGCGGTTTCGCACATTGCCGGGGTTATTGCGGCGAATGCCGTCCCATGCGTCCCCGAAACCCGCCTCCTGCAGAAATTCCCCCAGCGCCCTGTTGACTCCAAAACCGCAGGCCAGCATCGCTGCGCCATCCATTGTCCAGGATTCACCAACGCCGGCCAGCCAATCCCCCAGCAGCTCAAACAGCTTCGGATCATAGAACATCAGGCGCTTCGGGCCATCTGTCAGCATATCGCCCACCGACCGGCCGGTTCCGAAGGGGACGCGCCATGAACTGCGCGGCGAAGGATGGACCACGGTGCCGGTGAGCGGTGCGACACCGCTCACCTTGTGAACCTGCTGCAGGAAGTAGAAATCCTCCCCAGCCAGCCGTTTGTTCATTCCTCCCGCTGCCGCGTAGACAGACGCCCGGCAGGCCATGGCACTGCCGACCGTGTGGAAGGCCCAGGGGGATCCTGCCAGCTCCAGGCCAAGCACATAAGCGCGCAAAAACAGTTCATAGCGGTCGATGGCTTCCTGGCCGGCCGGGTCGGATGCCGGCCGGTGACGGTAGGGAATTGCAGTGCCGCCGACCGCTGATGCGGTATCGTGATCAAGTAGTGCCTGCAGGTAATCAGGCTGCACCGTTGTGTCGGCGTCGAGGCAGACCAGCAGCGGGTCGTCTCCGCGTGTGGTCAGTGTGGCAAGGGCCAGGTCCATGCCGATCTTGCGGGCAAGCCCGACCCCCTGGCGGGGGGGAAGCTCCAATCCGGGCGATGCGGCATCGACCCAGCAGAGCGTGGCGAGGTTAAACTCATTTTTCCAGGCGGGAAGCCGCTCCAGGGTACGCCGGTTGTCAGCCTGCTGTTCCCGGGAGGCGTCGCAGCGGTGATTGACAACGACCACAATCAGGTAACACTGGAGCAGTTCCGGCGGATTGGCCGCCAGCGAGCGGAGCGTGCCGGGCAGGTTTTCCGATTCGGCAAGTGACGGAATGACTACGGCGCCGCCGAACCGCCCCGCCGGCAACCCATCTATGCGCCAGGGGGCGGTGATGGCGCGCTTTTTCAGATAGGCGGTAATCTTGTTCATTTTTTCCGCAGAAGCCGTTTGTCGCCCACCCGGATGGTAACCTTCTCGCTGTCAAAATGTTCCAGGAGCGGAATGAGGAATTTGCGGGAGAGCCCGGTCAGCTCACGATATTCTGGGGGGGTGATTTCTCCCCTTTCTTTCAGGAAAGACACCAGCTTTTCCCGCAGTCCGTCCAGAGCACCGGCGGAATAGTGCAGATCGCCTGATATGCGTACGATGACCCCCTGGCGGACCAGCAGCGCCAGATGATCGCGGGCGGTCTTCTCGTCGCAGCGGAATTTTTCGGTAATCTCGCGCAGCGTGGGGGGTTCGATGCCGCCATCGGCGATAAAACCGGCAATCGGCCCAGTCATGTTTGCCGCCGTCTGGCTCTGCGCCGCCGTTCCGACCGGTATGACCAGCTCCCGGTCCGACCGCATGGCCCCCTCTTTCTCCAGGGCCGCCAGAAGCGGTGTGAAGAAACGCTGGTCGCTGCGCCTCGGCAGGCGGGTCTTTAATTCTTCTTTGCCGATGCCCTGCTTGAGCGGGTTGGCAGCCATCCAGGCGGCAAGCTCCTTTTTGAGCAGGTCGCACAGGGTCGTGAATGAAGACCGGGAGAGGAATATGCGCGGTTCTCTCACCAGCTGCAGCAGATCTCCCGAGGAAAGAAGGGCCGCCAGGGCTGTCTCAAGAGGTTTGCGGGTGGTTCCCGAGCGTAACAGCAGGTCGTCGAACGACACGCCGGAAAGCATGCTCTGGCCAACGATCAGAGAGACCGCCGTTATGGTGTCGCCAGAATCGAGAGCCTCCAGCAGGCGGAGCGCATCCTCGCTCCGGCGCCGCCGGCGGGGTGAGAAGGGATCGAGGACGGTGCCGCCGCCGACGGTTACCTGGGGAGAAAAGGCGCGAATGATGTAGCTGTCTCCCGACAGGAGCAGAGCCGGCTCCCGCAGGCGCAACTGGGCATAGGCGCTCTCTCCGGGCGCAAGGACATTGCGGTCGAGCAGTATCAGCTGGGCCGGAACTTCGTAGGTTGCCGAGTGGAGCCGCAGCATTGCCCGGTGCTTCAGTTCGCGCGGGGCTGCCGGGAGGCAGTCGAGGCGGACGTCCACTGTTCTGGTCGGGCGGAAGACCCCCCGCGGCACAACCACATCGCCGCGGTGCGCCTGGTCCAGGTCGATGCCCTGCAGATTGACTGCCAGGCGCTGTCCGGCCTGCCCTTTGTCGGCTTTTGCTCCGTGGGCCTGGATTCCGCGCACCCGCCCCTCGCGGCAGGAGGGAAGCAACTCCAGTTCGTCTCCGGCCGAAATCTCTCCGGACAGGAGTGTGCCGGTCACAACCGTGCCGAAGCCGGCCACCGTGAAGACCCGGTCAACCGGCAGGCGGAAATGGCCGTCACGGCGCTTCTCGGCAGCCTGTTCAGCCAGTCTTGCCAGTTCGGCCTTGAGCAGGTCTATCCCTTCCCCGCTGCGGGAAGAAACCGGAATGACCGGCGCATCCTCCAGAAAGCTGCCGGCAGCGAACTCGCGCACCTCCTCGCTGACCAGATCGAGCCAATCCGCTTCCACCATGTCGCGCTTGGTGAGCGCCACCAGCCCGCACTTTACCCCCAAGAGCCGCAGGATATCGAGATGTTCCCTCGTCTGGGGCATGATTCCCTCGTCGGCGGCGATCACCAGCATCACCAGATCCATGCCGCCGACACCGGCCACCATGGTGCGGACGAACTTCTCATGTCCCGGAACATCGACGATGCCGAAATGGATACCGCCTGGCAGTTCCAGATTGGCAAAACCCAGTTCGATCGTTATGCCGCGGGCTTTCTCCTCCTTGAGGCGGTCAGTGTCGATACCGGTCAGGGCCTTGACCAGCGAGGTCTTGCC
>DCNF01000059.1:43201-43500 GCA_002322035.1 Geobacter sp. UBA1603 | reverse complement strand
GTCGGGTCGGGCTCGAAATAACGGCGCAGCCTGACGACAAAGTTGTCCAGTGTCCGGGTTTCAGTGTCAGATGCATAGCCCCAGACCGACTCGAGAAGCTCACGACGTGGAATGGCCTGCCCCTCTTTGCGGAAGAAAATCGAGAGAACCCGCACTTCCATCTCGGTCAGGTCGATTTCGCCCTGGGCGGTGCGAGCCCGGTAGGAGAGCGGAAAGACTTCGTTATCGCCGAAACGGTACCCCTCTTCGACCGGATCGGGCCGGTACCAGGATGACCGCCGCAGCATCCCCTTGACCCG
>DCNF01000059.1:40043-43140 GCA_002322035.1 Geobacter sp. UBA1603 | reverse complement strand
AAAGGTTTGGTCAGGTAATCGTCAGCCCCGTTTTCCAGACCCTCGACCCGGTCACTGTCTTCGCTGCGGGCGGTCAGCATCAGGATCGGAACCCGCGGATCAAGCTCGCGGATCTTCCGGCAGACCTGAAATCCGTCCATGCCGGGCAGCATCACATCGAGGATTATCAGCTCGAAATGTTCAAGCTGCAGGGCCTCGATCGCCCGCTCACCGGTTTCAAAGTGGCTTACCCGGAAGCCGTCCTCTTCCAGATTGAAGCAGATCCCGCGAGCCAAGTGGATTTCGTCCTCCACCAGCATGATTTGTGGTCTGTCTGAATTCATCGGTTTCTCATCCTGCCGGGAGCACTACGGTGAAACTGCTTCCGGACCCGACACCATCGCTGTGGGCAGTCACTTTTCCGCCATAGCCCTGGATGATGCTCTGAACAATATAAAGGCCCAGACCGGTTCCACGAACCGTATCACCGTCCTGTCTGACGCGGTAAAAACGCTCGAAAATCCGTTTCTGGTCACTTTGATCAAGTCCTCGGCCGCGATCCTTGACAACCAGATTGAGGCTGTTGCCGTTCCGGCTGAGCCGGACGGAGATCTCCGGGCTGCCGACGGAGTACAGCACTGCATTTTCAAACAGGTTGCGCAGAACCATCCCCATCTCCTCCGGATCCACCATCGCTTTCAGACCAGCTTCCGCCTCCAGGGCGATGATACCCCCCTGGGGGAGCCGTTCCCGCTCCCGTTCAACCTGCTCGGCCACCAGCGCTGAAAGATCGGTCAGGCGGCGGTCATGGGGCCGCCGCCGTTTCTCGAGCCGGGCGGCCATCAGCAGGTTGTTGATCAGGTAGTGAAGCCGCTCCGTGTCGGTCAGCATGGTGCCCACAAACGAATCAAGACGCTCCGGTGAGAGGCGCCGCAGCCGGATCGTTTCCAGATGGAGCTGGATTGATGCCAGCGGTGATTTGAGCTCATGGGTTATCTGGGCGATGATGTCACGCTGCTGGGTGTAGAGCGCCGACTGCCGGTTCCAGAAAACGAAGATGGCGTAGGCGCCTGCCAGGATCAGTACCAGCATGACCAGGCCTTCGACCATGACCGGCCAGTTGTAGCCCTGGCCGAGCAGTTCGGGACGATATTTTTCGGCCAGGGCCCGAAATTCGCGATGTTTGCCGATGAACCAGTAAATCCAGAACACCACCATGGTGATCCAGACCACCTGGATGGCGATCATGGTCACGACCGGCGTGAAAATCCGCTTGAGCAGCAGCATGGCAGTTCCATCTTTCTTGATCGTGGCGCCGGCACTGTTCTGAAAGCTTGCGCCGGACGGGATGCTTCTGTTATAACCGCATGGCGCACAGAGTGCAAGAGGACGACTAGAGGAGAGCCTGCCCACATGCCCCACTTTGATTTCAAACGGATGAACCGGATGATGATGATCTACCGGATCGTTCAGACAGTTCTTGTAGCCCTGCTGGTTTATATGGCGATCAATTTTCAGAACCTGTTTGCCCTGCGCGGCCGGCCTGATCAATTCATGACCAGCATCCTGATCGCGATTGTTGTGCAGCTTGTGCTGATTTACCCGGTCTATCGGCTGGCGTTGCGGGATGTCGGCGTTGAGGTGGAGGGGAGTCAGGTTGGCCTTGTCGATGACCAGCTGGCGGCCCTGCGCAAAAAACGGTTGCTCGGTGATTTGTGGAAATTCTGCGGGGTCGGTTTCTTCCTGGCATTCGTCGTCCTGGCGCCGGATGCCAAGAAGTCGGCCGGGTCGTCCATGATCCTGGCCTCGACCATCTTCTCATTTCTGCTGACCTGTCTGATGTATTTCCAGAGCTACAACTACTGCGCCAAGAAACGGATCAAATCCGCATAGGGGCGATCTATTCTCTTCCCCTTTGGTTGGGCGATCACAAGGATCGCCCTTGAGACTCTCCGCCGTTTGAATCGAAAAACGTGCCCATCCGGGCGAAAATTTCCCCTGAATCTCCCCGCACGATCTCCGTTTCCGGCAGTGAACGCAGGAATTTCTTTCCATACCCCTTGCTGATTATACGCCTGTCGAGGATCAACACCGCCCCCCGGTCGTCCTTGCTCCGGATCAGCCGGCCGAATCCCTGGCGAAACTTGATCACCGCCTGGGGCACCGAAAATTCGCGGAACGAATCGCCGCCATCGGCCTCGATCCTTTCACAGCGTGCCTGCTGGATCGGTTCGGTCGGTACCTGGAACGGCAGACGGGCGATGATGACCAGCCGTAGGGCGTGCCCCTTCACGTCAACACCTTCCCAGAACGAATCGGTGCCGAACAGAACCGCATTGCCCTCGGCCCGGAAACTGGCCAGCAGGGTATGGCGCCCGGTCTCGCCCTGCTTGAGCGGCACGAACCCCCGGCGCTTCAGTTCAGGGGCAAGGGCCCCGTGAACCCGGTTGAGCAGCTCGTATGAGGTAAAGAGGATGAAGGCGCCGCCGCGGGAGATCGTCACGGCTTTCAGGATTCGCTCCTCCAGGGCTGCTCCGAAATCTGACGCCGTCGGGTCGGGTATATCATCCGGTACGGCAACGAACACCTGCTCACCGTAATTAAAGGGAGATGCCAGGCGCAGTTCCGACATCCGCCCCTTTGGCAGGAGGCTGAACCCGGCCCGCTTCTTCAGGTAGCCGAATTCCCCCCCGACTGTCAGGGTGGCCGAGGTGACAATCACCGTTTTCAGCTTGTCCAGCACTGTCTCCTTAACCTGCCCGGCGATGTCGAGCGGCGCCGCGCAGAGCGTGGCCTGCACACCGCGGCTCCCGCTCTTCGACTCGATCCAGCGGCAGTATCCTTCCGGGTCCGAGGTAAAGAAAAGCAGCCCTTCGGCTACCGCCTGCAGCCTCCCTTCGATGCCCGAGGTGTCGAGCAGGCTGTCATTGATCCGCTCCCGCAGTTTCTCCGGCAGGTCCTCGCAGCGGCGCAGCAGGGTCCGCAGGGCGGAGGAATAATCCCCGATGGCGTCGGCCAGGCTGTGCAGCCGCGTGCGGCACTCCTGCCAGAACGGCTTTCGCTCCACATCGGGAGTCAGGCGCAGCTTCTGCTCCCGCTCGGCCGGGCCGCCACTGAT
>DCNF01000059.1:39455-40004 GCA_002322035.1 Geobacter sp. UBA1603 | reverse complement strand
GTGGGCAGCCGAGAGGGCGATCCAATCCATGGTCTGTTCGGTCAGGTTCGAAATATCGCGTGTTTTCGGGAGCAGATGGGATTCCAGCAGGGCCGAAAGCTCGGTGTAGAGGGCGTCCTGGTGTTCCGGCAGGTCGCGGGCGATCCGACTGGAGATGACCGTCAAAAGCCCTGCCCGGTTGGCTTTGGCCGGCACCAGCCGCTGAAGCTGCTTGAGGATCGCCCCGCGTGAGATGACCAGCGACAGGTGGCTGGTTGCAACATCTTCGAGATGGTGCCCCTCATCAAAAATCAGCCTGGTGAAGGGGGGCAGAATGGCGGTGGCATCGTAGCCGGTCTCCGTGCGCAGCACGATGTCGGACAAGAGCAGGGCATGGTTGACCACCAGTACCCGGGCCGAGGAGGATTCGCGCCGGGCCCGGTAGAAAAAACAGCGGTTGAAGTGACTGCAGCGGGAGCGGCTGCACTGGTCAGCCTCGCACGAGACCTCTTCCCAGGCGCTGCGGCGCGGCGTGAAGGAAAGGTCGCTTTTGCACCCGTCCCGGCAGTT
>DCNF01000059.1:20833-39427 GCA_002322035.1 Geobacter sp. UBA1603 | reverse complement strand
CCCGGCAGCTCTTGCTCCACTCCACGATGGCGGTCAGCTCTTCCGACGCCTCGTCCGGAAAGAGTGACGGTTCGGCCTCCACATGCTCCAGCTTGCGCAGGCAGGCGTAATTGCTCCGCCCCTTGACCAGCACTGCCTTGAATTCGATGCCCGAATTGCGGGCCAGAAAGGGGAGGTCTTTCTTGATCAGCTGCTCCTGCAGATTAATGGTGTTGGTGGAGATGACCACCCGCTGGTTGTTGCGTACCGCCCAGAGGACCGCCGGAACCAGGTAGGCCAGGGACTTGCCGGTGCCGGTGCCCGCCTCGATCAGTGCCACCCGGTCACGGTTGAAGGCTTCGGCCACCTCGCAGGCCATACGCAGCTGTTCGCCGCGCTGCTCGTACCCCTTCAGGTGGGCCATCATACCGTCCGGTGCGAAAATTCGGTCGATTTCCCCGGTGGACAGCAACTCCCCCTTCTGCTCGCTGAAGGGGGAAACCACCAGGTAACAGCGGGAAGCTGCGTTGTCGATGATGCAGAAACCGATCCCCTGATTGCCGCAGACCGAGGCGATCTCCATGTCGGCGGCCGAGGGTTCGAGGGCGCCCGATGGATGGTTGTGGATGACGACATCGCCGCAGGAGGCGCGGGAGATGATGGCCGGTACGGCGACTTTGGTGCCGCGGGCTACGGCCTCTGCTTCATAGACCACGCCGTCCACGTTGCAGCGGCCGATAAAGAAAACCTCGTTGCCCCGGGCGGCGGTTATTTCGTGACGCATGAGTAGAAGGGCGTCGTCGCTGAACATTGAATTCTGCATTTCGATTGGTTATAACAGGCTCTTTTCAAAACCGGCAAGAGAAATAGAAACAGGGAAATCATTGCCTGCCCCGGGCGCTCCGTGATACAAAGATCACCCATCAGACTTTATTCCTTCCGGGGGCTCGAATATGTCCTTCCGCACTATCGAATGGCGCGATGATGCCGTGATCATGATTGACCAGACCCGCCTGCCGGGCGAGGAAGTCTACAACACCTACCATGATTTCAAGGATGTCGCCGAGGCCATACGGGGCATGGTGATCCGCGGGGCTCCTGCCATCGGTGTCGCAGCCGCCATGGGAATCGCGCTTGGTGCCCGGAACATAATTGCTGATACCCACGAATCATTTTTCCGTCAGCTCGAGAATGTCTGCGACGTTATGGCCCGTACCCGGCCGACGGCGGTCAACCTGTTCTGGGCGATCGAGCGGATGAAGAGGGTGGCCCAGGCCGCCCGGGACAAAAAGCTGGACAAGATCCGTGAATGCCTGAAAAAGGAAGCGATCCGGATCGAGCAGGAGGACCTGACCATCTGCCGGAATATCGGCAAGTGGGGCGCCACCCTGATCCCCGAAGGGGCAACGGTCTTAACCCATTGCAATGCCGGCGGGCTTGCCACAGCCGGCTATGGCACCGCCCTGGGTGTCATCCGGGCCGCCCATGAGGCGGGCAAGAATATCAGTGTGTTTGCCGACGAGACCCGCCCCTGGCTGCAGGGTGCCCGCCTGACCGCCTGGGAGCTGATCAAGGATGATATCCCGGTGACGCTGATATCGGACAACATGGCCGGGTTTTTCATGAGCCGGGGCGAGATAACCTGCTGCGTGGTGGGGGCCGACCGGATCGCCGCCAATGGCGACACCGCCAACAAGATTGGGACGTATTCTGTCGCAGTCCTGGCGCGGGAAAACGGGATCCCTTTCTACGTCGCTGCGCCGGTTTCGACCCTTGATCTGTCGCTTTCCGACGGCAGTAAAATCCCGATCGAGGAGCGCCCGGCCAGCGAGGTGACCCATCTGCGCGGTACTGCCATCGCCCCCGAGGGAGTGCGTGTCCGAAACCCATCGTTTGATGTAACTCCGGCCCGCTACATCAGCGCCATAATCACCGAAAACGGCATCGTCAAAGGCGATTTCCTTTCCGGCCTGCGTTCGGTATCAGGGCGCTGATATGCATCTGGAGCGCCTATACCAGGACTTTATCAGGATCATGGAGCTGGACGACCATGCCCTGCGCCTTCAGGAACTATCCGCCTCGCTGGAGGCCCATGGTTTTGTCTATGGTGCCCGTACTGCCGACAACATCCTGCTGATCAAGCCGCTTTTCCCGGTTGACGTCCTGCACCGGATCGTGGTTACGGCCCTTCTGACCCCCTCTCCGGACATGGCCCTGAACGCTTTCGAACGCCTGGCCGGGGTGCTTCCGCCGGCCGATTGCGCCGAAATATCCGTCCGCAAGAAGCGCCTGGCCCAGTTGGTGCTGGTATGCGGATCTTCTCCTTTTCTGGTTAATCTGATGTACAAGACCCCCTGCCTGGTGCGTCGCCTCTTTCTGGAAAACGGCATTGACACCTCATTCGGCGAGGCGGACATGCTGGCGGAACTGCGCTCCCGGATCACCGATGAAACCGACTTCGCGGCACTGCTCAAGGTGCTGCGCTGTTTCAAGCGTGAGGAAATTGTCAGGATTGCCGTCCGGGACTTAAACGGGCTTGCGCCACTGGAAGAGGTTACGGCCGAGCTTTCCGGTCTGGCGGCAGTGTCTCTGCAGGTGGCCTGCGAAGTCTGCCGGCGCAGTCTTGAGCGTGACTTCGGCCGACCGATGATGCGTACGGATCAGGGTGATCGTGAAGCCGAGATGACGGTGATCGGCATGGGCAAATTAGGCGGCTGCGAGCTTAACTTTTCTTCTGACATCGACATCATCTACTTCTATGAGTCGGACAAAGGGGAAACAACCGGGATTCTGACGGCAACAGGCGACCGCAAGGGGGTTATTTCCCTGCACTCCTTTTTCAACAAACTGGGAGAGATGATCAGCAAGGCCCTTTCCCAGATAACCGAGGACGGGTTCGTTTTCCGGGTCGATGTGGGGCTGAGGCCCGAGGGGAAATCGGGGGACATGGCCGTTTCCCTGCGCTCGGCCGAAATCTACTACGAGTCATGGGGCCAGTCCTGGGAGCGGACCGCTATGCTTAAAGCCCGTCCGGTGGCCGGATCGCTTGATCTGGGTGAGCAACTGCTGAAAATGCTGCAGCCCTTTGTCTACCGTAAATACCTCGATTATAACCTGATCGAGGACATGAAACAGATGAAGCAGAAGATCGATGCTTCGCTGACCCGCAGTATGGAGGGGGAGAGCAACCTCAAACTGGGACGGGGCGGTATCCGCGAAATCGAGTTTTTCATTCAGGCCCTTCAGCTGGTCTATGCCGGCAAGAACCCGAAACTGCGCGAGCGTAACTCGCTCAAGGCGCTTGACACCCTGTTGGCTGCCCGCCTGATCAGCGAGCAGGACCACGGCCGCCTCAAGGATGCCTACCGGTTTCTGCGGACGGTTGAACACCGGATCCAGGTGGTTCAGGAACGCCAGACCCACAACCTGCCGGCCAAGGCGGACGAAATGCAGGCCCTCTCCCGGCGCTGCGGTTTTCTGCGCTCCAATGGCCTGAAGCGTTTCCATGAAGTCCTCGAAGGGCATCGTTCAGCAGTTTCCGAAATTTACGGCACCCTTTTTCTCTCCCGTGATCAGAAACTGGCCCAGGACATCAATCCGGAAGTGCATTTTTTCCTTGATGCCAAGGCTGATCCTGACCTGGTCAAGGATATGCTGGCGGAGCGGCGTTTCGAGGATGTCGATCGCGCCTACGACAACTTGCTCTCGCTGCGCCGCGGCCCGGAAAAGGCCAATCTTACGGAGCGCGGCCGGCGCCTGCTGGAAAAGATCGCCCCGCTGCTGGTACAGGAACTGTTCGAATCACCCGACCCGGACATGGCCCTTGCCAACCTGGAGCGTTTCCTGGCTATCGTCGGCACCCGCTCGTCCTACTATGCCCTGCTGGCCGAAAACCGGGAGACCCTTAAGCTGCTGGTGTCCCTGTTCGGCATGTCCCAGTTCCTGAGCAAGATCCTGATCGGACATCCCGAACTGCTCGACAGCATGGTGTCGAGCAGCTATAGCTCGCCGCTCAAATCCTGCGACGATATGACGGCTGAGCTCGACGCGCTGCTGGAGCAGAGCGACTACTTCGAGGAGCAGCTCGATCTCCTGCGGCGCTACCGTAACGAGGAGTTCCTGCGGATCGGCCTGAATGACATCCACGGCAGACTTGGCCAGAGCGAAATCACTACCCAGTTGAGCCGGCTGGGGGAGACCTGCCTCAAAGCCGCCTGCCACCTGGCAACGCAGGAGCTGAAGCGCTTCGGCCGGCCGACCTGCACGCTCGAAGGGAAGGTGCGCGAGGCAAACCTGGCGGTGATCGGCATGGGCAAGCTGGGTGGGGGGGATCTGAACTACCATTCGGACCTCGACATTATCTTCGTCTACGACCATCCCGGCACGACCGACGGCGAAAAGCAGATCTCCAACCACGAGTATTTCGCCAAGCTGGCCCAGAAGATGATCTCCGTTCTGACCATGCAGACCCGCGAAGGCTATGTCTACAAGATCGACACCCGATTGCGGCCGTCCGGCAATGCCGGGCCGCTGGTCACCTCGCTGGAGTCGTTTCTGGACTATCACCGCCGTGAGGCCCAGATCTGGGAGCGGCAGGCTCTGACCAAGGCGCGGGTGGTACTGGGGGAGGACAGCCTGGCATCGCAGCTTGATGCCGTTATCCGCCATACGGTCTTCGGCTCATCCATCGATGAGGCGGGCCGGCGCGAGATTCACCGCCTGCGGATGCGCATGGAGAATGAACTGGCCAAGGAAAGCGACGGCAGCTACAACATCAAGACCGGTCGCGGGGGGATGGTGGACGTCGAGTTCACCGTTCAGTACCTGCAGCTGCGCGATGGGCACCGCTATCCGGAGCTGCGCACCACAAGCACCATCATCGCCCTCAAGGAGGTCTGCTCACTGGGGCTCGTGCCGGAAGGGGATGCCGAGACGCTGCTGGCCGGCTACAAGTTCCTGCGCAAGCTGGAAAACCGCCTGCGGATCATCCATGACTATTCGGTCAATGACCTGTCCGGACCGAAAAACTATCTGGATAAACTTGCCAGAAGGCTGGGGTACGATACCAGGCTCAAAAATCCGGGCGCCGTGCTGTTGAGCGATTATGCCGAAAATACGGGGAAGATACGGGATTGTTACGACAGAATACTGGGGAGGGAGGAGCCGCTGTGAAGATCACAAAGAAGATTCTGGACTACGAGTACGAAGAGGTATTGGATGTCAAGACCCGTGAGCTGATCCGGGTCGCCTGTGCTATCGTCACCGGCTGCCCCACCTGACTGAAGAAGCACTTCGCGGTCGCGAAGGAGGCGGGGGCAACTGAAGCGGAACTGCGTGAGGCGATCGCCTACGGCGTGATCGCCCCCTCGGGCCGGGCCAAGAATTTCGCGCTGAACATGCTGGAGGAAATGGGCTAGTTTCGGGCAGCATCTGGTGAAGGTATGAGCAGCACCTGGCTCAAGGCCTCGTCGATCTTGGCGCAGTCAACCAGTGTGTTGAAGCAGGGGCCGTGGGGGCGTTCGTTGAGGATGCCGATCACCGGCAGTGGGTAGCAGTCCTTGATGCCTGACGTAAGGTCCCGTTCGCAGGCCACCGCCAGCACCAGTTTGGGCCGTTTTTCGACGATAACCTTGCGGGCCAGGGTGCCGCCGGTGGCAACGGAGATGTCGATGCCGTACTTGCGGCCGATCTCCACCAGCCCCTTGATGTCGCAGCGCCCACAGAGCACACATTTATTGATGTCTCCGGTCACTTTTATCTCGCAGTCAAATAACTGGATGCAATGGGGGAGAAGGACCAGAATCCGGTCGGGGCTGATTTTCTGGCGCTGGGAGACCACCAGGCTGTTGTTCATGGCGATGAAGGACTGACGGATCTTGTCCTTGTCAAGACCGGCCAGCCGCCCCACCATCTCGATCACCGGCAGCAGGAATTTTATTACCACCAGGCGCATGAAGCGTGTGAAAAGGATATCCTTGCCAAGCGCCGTGGTCAGCACCAGCAGGCCGGTGCCGAGGATGGCAATACCGGACAGCACCGCCATGACGATGCCGACAACATGCGGCAGATTGGGGTGAATATTCGCCAGGCCGCGGTTGGGAATCCACCAGACCAGAAAGATTGCCCCGACCAGGATCAGGCAGGTAATCCCCATCAGCGAGATGAACAAACGCTTGCGGGGCGGAGCGGTTTTGTCCTGCAGAGCGGCGCTCATGGAGTTTTCCCTTCAACGTGCAGCGTTTCAAAGACCGCCCCCGTTGCAAGCGGATGGCCGGCTAGAAAGCTGGCGGCATCGAGCCTTTTTTTCCCGGTCAGCTGCAATTCTTCAATCACCAGGCTGCCGGTGCCGCAGGCGACCTCGATCCCCGCCCGGCCGGTAGAAAGAATTGTGCCGGGCCGGCCGTGTGCTGCGCCGGTCCGCGCACGGTAGATCTTGACAACCTGCCCGTCCAGGGAAGTGCTGGCAACCGGCCAGACCGACAGCCCCCGGATCTGGTTGTTGATTGACACGGCGTCTCTGTTCCAGTCGATCAGGCCATGTTCCTTCTTCAGGAGCGGGGCATAGCAGCTCAATGAGTCATCCTGCGGCTGGGGGACCAGTGTCCCGGCGATCAGGCGCTGAACCGTCTCATCAAGCAGTTCGGCGCCCATGACCGACATCCGGTCATGGAGTGCTGCAACATCTTCCTGCGCACCGATTGGCGTGGCGCATTTCAGCAGCATCGGGCCGGTATCAAGCCCCGCGTCCATCAGCATGGTGGTAACGCCGGTTTCGTTCTCTCCGTTGATGATGCACCAGTTCAGTGGCGCAGCTCCGCGGTAACGGGGAAGCAGCGAGGCATGGACGTTGATGCATCCGTAGCGGGGAATATCCAAGAGCACCTGGGGCAGGATCTGGCCAAAGGCGACAACCACGATCAGATCGGGGTTGATGGCGCGGATCTGGTCGATGACGGCCGGTTCGCGAACCTTGGGAGGCTGATAAACCGGAAGTCCGAAACGCAGGGCCAGTTCCTTGACCGGCGGCGGCATCAGCTTCTGGCCACGCCCCTTCGGCCGGTCCGGCTGGGTGAAAACCGCCAGCACCTGATCTCCCCGCCCGAGCAGCGTCTCCAGCGTCGGGCAGGCAAATGCCGGGGTGCCCATGAAGATGGTTCGTAACCTGCCCATCAGCGGTCTTCCGCCGTCTTTTTGAATTTTCTCCGGAACAGGTCGCGCTTGAGCGGCGAGAGATGGTCGACGAACAGGATCCCATCCAGGTGATCGATTTCGTGCTGAAAGGCGATCGCCAAGAGCCCGTCGGCTTTCCAGGTCTGCTCGTTGCCGGCCAGATCGACCCCCTTGACCACCACCCGGGCATGGCGCCTGACGTTGGCCGCGTATGAGGGGACCGAAAGGCACCCCTCCTCATCATAGGCCTCGCCTTCGGCGTGTACGACAACCGGATTAATGGCTGTAATCAACTCGGGCGGCTCATCTTTTCCGGATACATCGATGACGATTACCCGCTGGTGTACGCCGATCTGCGGGGCCGCCAGGCCAACCCCCGGGGCAGCATACATGGTTTCGGCCATGTCGCGGGCAAGCTCGCGAGTCTGGTCAGTTATGATTGTTACTGCTGCGGATTTCTTTTTCAGTTCCGGATCCGGATAGGTCAGAATGGTGCGAATCATGTCGGTCCTTGGGACGGTTAAGGATTGCAACGTACTATGTAACTATAGTGCTTCGGGTATCAAAAATCAATTTGGATCTGCGACAGGAGACGCCGGGGAGGGTAATGATGGTTGACCAGATTGATGGACTGACCGGAATTGCGGGGAAACGGCGAAATCCGCCCCGGGGCGGGGTTCCCCGTCAGCAGGGCACCGATCCCGCGCAGCAGGACAATCAGGGAGGTGACTATGTTGAAATTTCCGGCGAGGCGCGGGAGCGGTCGTCAGGAAAAAAACGCCGCTCGATTCTTGAATATCTGGACGAGGAACTCTAGCCGTCAGGCGAAAAAGCTTTTATCTCGCTCATACGCCTCAGAGAATGTTTCAAGCAGAGACTGGATTCGCCCCTGCTCAAGCTTGAGCAGGGTGGCAGGAAGCGAATTGTGCAGTTCCTGCTCTTCCGGTTCGCGGACGCCAACACCGACACTGTGGCAGAACATATTGGCCAATCCAACTACGCAGGCCAGCCGGATCTGGTACGGGTCTTCGTTTTCAGGAAACTCGAGGCTGTGGTGCCGGGCAACGGCGTGCATCAGAATTTCAGGGAAATTCCACTTTTTGATGACGAGGGCGCCGACTTCACTGTGACTGTAGGGATAGACCTGATGCTCGGCCTCGGTAAACGCAACTCCCTCGTTGAAACAGATCTGCATGACAGTCTGAAACTGCTGACTGTCCATGGTATTCATGATTATTTTGCCGATATCGTGGAACAGCCCCCCAAGGAACGCCTCTTCCTCGTTGACGACCCGGGTTGACTTGGCAATGATCCGGGCGGCCAGTCCGGCGCCGAAGGAGTGCTCCCAGAGCATCTTTTCGGTCAGGCCGTAGGGTTTGTAGACCTGCTTGACCGAGGCGGCCACCACCAGGCTCTTCAGGGTACTGAAACCAAGCACCATGATGGCGTGGGAAAGCGTCTGGATCTGCCGCTGGCAGCCGTAAAACGAGGAGTTTGAAATTTTCAGCACCCGTGCAGCCACCGCCGGGTCGGAGGCAACTACGCGGGCCAACTCCTCGGCAGTTGCACTTTCACTTTCAATCAGCTGCATGACTTTGGTGGCAACCACCGGGATGGTCGGCAGGTCGCTGGCAGTCATGATCAGCGTTTCAAGTTCCTTGTTCATCGGTCGCCCCTTGTTCAGTACACCTGCTTCCGGTCCCTGTGGCAGAAACTCCGGAAAGCTGATATTATTACACACTATTTCAAATAATCAAGCCATTAGCCTAAAATATTGAATTTTCCCCGACCGCAGTGTATAATTCGCCCCCACAATCGGAACATCAAGGATAACCGGCCATGCTGAATATACGTATCACATTACTCCTGATGACGGCAGTCACGCTTCTGACCGGGTTTACCTGGGGGTTCGGCGGTGACCCGTGCCGTGATGCCCGCGAGCAGGCCGATACGCTTGAAAGCATACGGGACGACGTCCTGATCCGTCAGCGCGAGGCAAAAATTCTGGAACTCTGCCCCGATGGAGCGGCCGCCCATTATGTGACCGCGCTGCAGTTCGAGCGGGTTGGCAATACTGACGGCGCCATCAGCGAGTACCGTAAGGCGCAGCTGAAGGATCGGGGTTTTGCCCGCGCCAGCGGCAACCTTGGCCTGTTGTATGCCCAGAAGGGGATGAAGGACGAAGCGGCGGTGGAGCTTGCCAAGGGGCTCGGGGCATTTTCCGACCCGCGCTATCACAAGGCCATGGCGATTATCCTGGTTGAGCGCAAGGTTTACTCCCTGGCTGCTTATCATTACGGGGAGGCTGTCCGTGGCTTGCCCAGAGATCCATCACTGTTTACCGGACTGGCTGAAATTCATATGGCATCGGGACAGCCGGACCGGGCCCTTGAGGAGTACCAGCGGGCCCTGTCGATTGATCCTGGCTTTGACAAGGCCCATGTGGGCAGTGCCGCGATCCATCTGGCCCGCAACGACCAGGACAAGGCGCTGGCCCAGCTTAAGGCGGCGGCGACAGCCACCCCCGGCAACCGGGAAGTCCATCTGATGATGGCTGAAATCTACGAAAAAAAGGGTGACCAGAAACAGGCTGACTACGAATACCTGCTCGGCGGCAAGCCGCGAAAAACAGCTGCTGCGCCATCTGCTCTGTCCGCTCCCGCGGCAGCGGTTCCGGTCGTATCGCCAACCCTTGACAAAGATATTGAGGGACTGAAAGCCCAGCTTAAGGAACAGCCGGAATCTGTCACCGCCTATGAAAAGCTCGGCAGCCTGTACCGCTCTGCCGGCCGCGATGATGAAGCGATTGCCGCCTACCGGGAAGCGGCCCATCGCAACAGTTCAAACAGCGATGTTTATGTGAGCCTCGGGGCTCTCTACGAAAAGCGCGAGCAGCTTGACGAGGCGGTCGTCAGCTACAAGCAGGCGATCAAGGTCAAGCCCGACAACGCTGACGCCCGGCTGCGGCTGGCCGATATCCGCAATGCGCGGGGTTTCTATCAGGAGGCGGTTGAGCAGTACAGCGAATTTCTCAAGCTTAAGCCGGAGAGCCCGGATATTCAGCTCAAACTGGCCCGGATTCTTGCCCGCACCAAAGAGGCGGGCCTGGCGATCGATGCTTACCTGGCGGTGCTCAAGCACTCTCCCGACAATGTGGACGCCAACCGGGAAATAGCGGCGCTGTACAAAAACCGCGGTGCCGCTGAAAAGGCCATCGAACACTACCGCATGGTCCTTGCCCAGCAGAAAGACGACATGGAAACCCGCAACTCGCTGGTTGCCCTCTATGTCAAGAACAAGCAGTATGATGAAATAGCCGAACTGCTCAAGGGGACGGTCGAGCTGTTCCCCGATGACCCCAACAACCACTACAAGCTGGGATTAATCTACGATTTCAAGAAAGATTATGACAATGCCATTGCCAGCTACAAAAAGGCAATTGAGCTCAAGCCTGACCATGCCCGTTCCCTGAATGCACTCGGCAGGGTCTACATGAAGACCGGTCGTCTGAGCGAGGCCAAGGAAACCCTCGAGCTGGCAAAAAAAGCTGATCCCAACCTTGAGGAAACGGCGGTCCTCCTGAACAACATCCGGGACGAGTTCAACCCGGAACCGCGAAAAATCAGCAAGGGAAAAAAATCCAAGTCAAAAAAGTCGAAAAAGGGAGCCAAGCAGTCCAAGGCGACCGCCAAAGGGGCAGCAAAGAAAAAACCGTAAGATCCGCCAGCCGCATCGTGCGTTGCAATCCTGACCATGACGGGACATGAGACATGAACAGCCAGACCGGCATGGACGCCTATTTTCCCCGAGTACTCCAGATTTCCCGCAGGCAATGGCAGAACCTCGCCCTCAACGACCTCTCCCGTGATGCGTCCCAGCACGGCCTTCCCCCGATAGTTTTTTACCGGGAACTTGCCCTGCGCCTGAACCGCATCCAGTCGGCCGGCATGCCCCCGGTCCACGCCTCGCAGCTGTCCCTTTATGCCGTACTTCTGACGATCCTGCGCTATCTGACCGACGAGTGCGCTGAACACCAGGCGCCGGGGATTCTGGATGATGCTGCCCGCCGGAGCGGATATGAACCCGATGGCGCAGCCTGCCGCCGAACCTGCCTTACCTTTGTCGAGCTTTTCCCGCCCGCTCCGGTGCTGGAGGGATTGACTGCTGCCAGTGCCTGGTACGGCCGCCGGCACAGCCACCGGCACCATGTCCTGCGCGAAATGCTCCTCTTGCGAGCGGCCGCCACAAATCCGGCTCTGGACGAATTCCGCCCGCTGTTTGATGATCATGAGCTGGCAGAGTCATCGGAATACGCAGCCCTTGCTGAAGGCATGTCGACAGTGCTGGAAAATGGCCCTGAACTGCAAGGCATTGCGGTCACCCTTGGCCGGATCCTCCGTGAGCCGGTCAAGGCATCTCCCACCTCCCTGGCCGGCCAGCTGGCTTTTATTCGCAGTCGCTGGGAGCGCCTCTTGCCACCCGATCTGATCCAGGATATTGAAGTGGCATTCGATATTCTTAAGGAGGAGCAACGGGAGCGGGGCTTCGGCGGCGGGGAGCCGGGGCCGGCGCCAGTTCTTGAATTCGGACGCGGCGGTACCCAGGGGCGGATCAGTGTCGGAGACGGCGCATCGGTCTTCGGTGGTTACGACTATCCCGAGCACGAAGCGTTCTCCGAGGATGCCGACTGGATGCCCAACGTGGTCCTCATGGCCAAGATGGTCTACGTCTGGCTCGACCAGCTTTCCAAACAGTACGGCTATCCGGTTACCCGGCTCGACCAGGTCCCGGAGAGCGAGCTGGAGCTCCTGGCCCAGCGCGGATTCACCGGCCTCTGGCTGATCGGCGTATGGGAACGCTCGGTGGCATCCCGGCAAATCAAGCAGCTTTGCGGTAATCCGGATGCCATTGCTTCCGCCTATTCGCTCTACGATTACGAGATTGCCGCTGACCTGGGTGGCTGGCCGGCCCTGGCAAACCTGCGGGAGCGGGCGCTGCGCCATGGTATCCGCCTGGCCAGCGACATGGTTCCCAACCATACCGGCATCTATTCCCGCTGGGTCCTGCAACACCCGGACTGGTTTGTCCAGACCGACTATCCGCCTTTCCCGACCTACCAGTTCACCGGCGAGGATCTGTCCCAGTCCGGGCAGGCCGTTATCCAGATTGAAGACGGTTACTGGACCAAAACCGATGCTGCCGTCGTCTTCCGGATGATCGAACGGTCAACCGGCCGCACCCGCTACATCTACCACGGCAACGACGGTACCAGCATACCCTGGAACGACACGGCCCAGCTCAACTACCTGCTCCCCGAGGTGCGCGAGGCGGTCATTCAGACCATCCTTCATGTGGCCCGCAATTTTCCGATCATCCGCTTTGACGCGGCCATGACCCTGGCCAAGAAGCATTATCAGCGGCTCTGGTTCCCGATCCGCGGTCTTGGCGGCGGTATCCCCTCCCGGGCTGAGCAGGGCATGAGCCGTGAGGAGTTCGATGCCCTCTTCCCGGTGGAGTTCTGGCGCGAGGTGGTTGACCGGGTGGCGGTTGATGCGCCGGGGACCCTCCTCCTGGCCGAGGCGTTCTGGCTGATGGAAGGCTATTTCGTCCGCACGCTCGGCATGCACCGGGTTTACAACAGTGCCTTCATGAACATGCTCAAGAAGGAAGAAAACGCGAAGTACCGCCAGACCATCAAAAACGTACTGGAGTTCAATCCCGAGGTCCTGCAGCGTTTCGTCAACTTTATGAACAACCCGGATGAAAAGACCGCCGTCGAACAGTTCGGCAGCGAGGGTAAATACTTTGGCGCCTGTCTGCTGCTGGCAACCATGCCGGGACTGCCTATGTTCGGCCATGGTCAGGTCGAGGGATATCGCGAAAAATACGGCATGGAATACAAGCGTGCCTACTGGGACGAACAGGTGGATGGGGGGCTGGTGCGGGGCCATGAGCTCTGGATCTTCCCGATTCTCAAACAGCGCGGGCTCTTTTCCGGGGCTGAAAATTTCGCCCTCTACGACTTCCTCTCCGGAGACTCGGTCGATGAAAACGTCTATGCTTATTCGAACCGGTTCGGAGACCAGCGGGCGCTGGTGCTGTTTCACAACTGCCATGCCAGGACGGCAGGATGGATCTGGGAGTCATCGCCCCGTGCGGTCAAAGGCGGAGATGAGCACCCCGAACTGCAGCGTACCACCCTTGGTTGCGCCCTCGGGATATCGCAGGATGATGGAGTCTACTACGCCTTCCGCGATCACACCCGCAGCCTGGAATATTTGAGAAGCGGCAGCGAATTGCATGAACGCGGACTGTTTGCCGAACTGGGAGAATACGAATTCCATGTGTTCACGGAGTTCCGCGAGCTGCGTGATGGTGCTGAAGGCTGGTGGGGGCGGCTCTGCGCGGAACTGAACGGCCGCGGAGTGGTAAGCCTGGCTGATGAGCTGAAGCTGATCATGTATCCGGAGCTCAACGCCGCCTTCCGCCAGGTGCTGGAGCTGGCGGATGCACCGGCCGAAGAATGGGGTCACCGCCTTGAAGCCTGCGGCCATCCTCTGTCCGACGTGTTTGCTACAACGGACGGAATCCGGATCGTCATGGCAACGCTGCTCCTGCTCGACCTTCCGGAGGGCTCAGCGGAGGAATTCGGGCTGAATGCCTCGCTGAAAACCATGCTGACACCTGCGTCTGCCGGTTATGGCTGCGAGCTGGTCGCTGCGCTCTGCTGTGCACACCCCTTTGCGCCAGACAGGCTGTTCGACCGGCCTGTGCTGCAGTCCTTTCTCCATGTCCACGAAAGCGGCTGCAGCGAATGGTTCAACAAAGAACGTTTCGAGCAGCTCTGCGCCTGGGCTGGCCTGATGGACGGCATCCTGCGGTCCGGAAACATCACAGCACCCTGGTGCCGGTCTTTCAGGAAAACCTACGACCAGTTGTGCACACTGGCGGAGGTGGCCGGGTACCGGACCAGGCTGCTGGCGCAAATTTCAGAATCGGTCGGCCAAAAACGCCGACCGGCGGTGAAGAAAACGACGAGGAGCGGAGCCCATGTTCAAGGCCACTCTCGAAAGAATCAGACAAAAACACCGGACGACACGCTACCCGCTTGAGCCGGCCGTTTTGCCGGACCTGTTCCGGGGGTATCCTCAGCTTGACGGCAGCCGCTGCCCCGATGGCTGCCGGCTATGCGGCGACGTCTGCCCGACCGGCGCGATTCATCACGCCAACGGGCTGGCACTCGACATGGGCAGGTGCCTGTTCTGCCCGGAATGCCAGCAGGCCTGTCCAAACGGCGCGGTAACCTTCGACCGTGATGAAATGCTGGCAGCCTGTGAACGTGAGGATCTGGTGGTCAGGGAGGGGGAAGAGCGGCGGCTGGCCCGGGCCATGGGGCAGGAACTGCTCGCCCTGTTCGGCCGTTCGTTCAAGCTGCGGGAGGTCAGCGCCGGCGGCTGCAATGCCTGCGAGGCTGACACCAACGTGCTCTCGACGGTCGGGTTTGACCTGGGACGTTTCGGCATCCAGTTTGTGGCCAGCCCGCGCCATGCCGACGGGATGTATGTTACCGGCCCGGTCAGTGAACATATGCGGATCGCGCTGATGAAAACCTGGGAAGCGATTCCGCAGCCGAAAATATTGATCGCAGCCGGCGCCTGCGCCATCAATGGCGGCCCTTTCCAGGGACATCCGGAGGTCCATGATGGCGTCGACAAGTTTCTGCCGGTCGATCTGTACATTCCCGGCTGTCCGCCCCATCCGCTGACAATTCTGGACGGCCTGCTGCGACTGCTGGGCCGACGCTAACCGGAGGAGAGGTTCCCGCTTATGCCGATCTGCCTGCTGGCACTCTGTCTGCTGCTACTGACGCCGAACATTTCAAGGGGTGCCGACCAGAATACTCCACCATCGGCGGTTCCGCCGACGGCATCTCCGTCCCCCGCAGCCGCCGGAGAACAGTGCCCGCTGCCGTCCCAGGCGTCCAATCAGGCTGAATTCGTCTGGGAGACCGACCCTTACTACACCCAGGTTTCGCTCCACATCCCGCTCTCCGACGCCCCGATTCCCGAGTTTACCGATGTCAGCGAGTTCAGGATCTACCGCAAGCTGTTTTTCGACTCGCTGGTGCCACAGTTTATGCTGGTTGAGGCAGCGGTTTTCCCCATGCCGCTTTTAGGGGTGACCCTCAAGCGCTACACCCCCGAATTCTATCGCGGCTTCAACGTCGGCAGCGGTAGCCTCAACTTGCTCGAAGCGGTCACGGCCGGTTTTCAGGAACCCTACGCATTCTCGCTCTTCTTCGGCGATATGGTCAGCTTTGTCCGGCCGGGCGAGGACAAGGTCTGCACCAACAAGGGGTATATGGGCTACATGATCAGCTACTCGAACCAGCATATCAAACGTAACGTCCTCGTGCCGGACCACAACATCGAGTTCGAGTGGAAGACAAAGGGCGAGCGCGTTTTCAAGGATGACAAACTCTCTTGGAGTTTCCGGGTCGGCTCGAAAATCCACCAGCACCCTGAAATTGCCAATACCATCTACCTTGGATTCCGCCGCAGCAATCTCGATTTCAAGGCCAGTGTTTTCAGCTTCCTTGACAACAGCACGGTTGATCTGCGCTGGGATTTTTCGGCCAAGAATGGCCGGCCGCTGCGGCAGGAATATGTGATCGGCAAAAAGTATCCGATCGCCCGCTGGAAAGTCGCCATGAAGATGGACGTGGGGCTTATCTGGGAGGACCAGGCACGCTACAGCGGCCGACTGCGGGACAAGGATTTTCAAAATGTTACGGCGGTGCTCCGGCCGAATATCGAATTCTGAACCGGAAAAAAACGAGGGACACGGGAACCGCCGAAAGCGCGGAAAAAACAGAAAGGATCCCCCGCAATTCAACAATACGGCTGTACGGTCGTTTTCTGTGTTCTCCGCGCCCCTGTGGGATAATCAGCAGAAGGGGTTGCGAATCGAAATCGTCTGGTCTCTCCGCGGGCCGACCGATACCATCACGATCGGGCAGCCGGCCAGCTCTTCCAGGCGCTTGACATAGGCCCGGGCATTGGCCGGCAGTTCCTCAAAACTGCGGGCGGCAGTGATGTCGCATTTCCAGCCGGGCAGTTCCTCATAGACCGGCTGACAGTTTTCGAAGGTTTCCAGCCGTGCCGGCAGCGATTCCAGAGTATTCCCCCCGCAGGTATAGCCGGTGCAGACCTTGATGGTGTCGAATTCAGACAGCACATCAAGCTTTGTGAGCGCAATGCCGGTCAGCCCGTTGACCCGGACGGCATAGCGGATCACCATGGCGTCGAACCAGCCGCAGCGCCGCGGCCGGCCGGTGGTGGCGCCGAATTCTCCGCCGATCCGGCGCAGTTCCTCACCGGTGGTATCGAGCAGTTCCGTCGGGAAGGGCCCGCTGCCGACGCGGGTGACATAGGCCTTTGAGATACCGATGATTTCATGTATATCGCGGGGGCTGACGCCCGAGCCGGTGCAGGTCCCGCCGGCGCAGGTTGACGATGATGTGACGTAGGGGTAGGTGCCGTGATCCACATCCAGCAGCGTCCCCTGGGCACCCTCGAACAGGACCTTTTTGCCGGCTTTCAGATCCTTCGCCAGGATCAGCGATGTGTCGGCAACGTAGGTGCGCAGAATGTCGGCAAATTTCTGATAATCGTCCAGAATTGCCTGATAGCTGCACGGCTCGGCTCCCAGCAGTTTTTCCAGCAGGAAATTCTTCTCTTCCAAAGCCTCTTTCAACTTGCGGGCAAACACCTCGCGGTCGAGCAGATCCATGAGGCGGATGCCGCGCCGGCCGATTTTGTCCTCATAGCAGGGGCCGATGCCCCGTCCGGTTGTGCCGATCTTCTTGTCGCCACTCTTCGTCTCGCGGGCGATGTCGATCGCTTTGTGGTAGGGCATGATGATATGCAGCGATTCGGACAGAAGCAGGCAGGAGTCGTCCTTCAGGCGCCCAGAATCTTTCAGCTTGGTTATTTCCTTGATGAAAACCTCCGGATCAAGCACGACGCCGTTACCGATGATACAGCGTTTCCCCTCGTGCAGGATGCCGGACGGAATCAGGTGCAGTACCACCTTCTCGTCTCCCACGACAAGGGTGTGACCGGCATTGTTGCCCCCCTGGTAGCGGACGATGTCGTCAGCAAACTCGGTATAAATATCAACAACCTTCCCTTTTCCCTCATCGCCCCACTGGGCGCCGACTACAACAACATTAGCCATGGTTACATGTCTCCCTGATGATTTTCGATCTGGTTAAAAATATCTCCGCAGTCCAGCTGCCGGCAGTGGACAGGCAGCGCCTTTCCGTCACGGACGCGTATGGCGGTGCACTGTTCGGCATCGTTGCTGTCGCCGATTACCAGCATCCAGCGGATGTTCATGCGCCGGGCGTATTCCAGCGACTGCTCCCGGTCGCGCCTGATTATGTCGCGGACGGCGCTGTAGCCGTTTCTGCGAAGTATCCTGGCAATTTCAAGTGCCTGATGACGATCATCCAGGCAATTGAAGAGGAGAAAATCCCGTGAGGTGCTTGCCTCAACGTCGGGACGGCGTTCGAGGGTCTGGAGTAGGCTGAGCACGTTGAAGGTGAAGCCGGTGGCCGGAGCCGGGAAGCCGTACCGGCCGGTCAGGTTATCATAACGGCCGCCGCTGCAGACCGGTTCACCCAGCCCGGTGACAAAACCTTCGAAGGTAATTCCGGTGTGATACTCAAGCCCGCGGGTTTCTCCCAGATCAATCGTAAGGTGATCGCTGACGCCATGGATGTCGAGGATGTCAATCACCTGTCGCAGGTTGTCCAGAGCGGCTTTGGACCGGCCATTGCTGACCACTTCGGCCGCCTTCTCAAGCACCTCGCGGCCGCCGAACAGCCGTGGTAAGGCCGTAATCTCACGGCACGACTGCTCGCTGACCGGGTGCGAGGCAAGGATCAGGGCAACTTCCGACGCGTCTTTGCGGGAAACCGCTCGGCGCAGGCGGACCATCGCGTCGCCGGCAAGTCCGGATGCTGCCATGATCCCCCGGCAGAATTCCACCTGACCGAGATCGATCTTGAAATTCTCCAGCCCGAGTGACTGAAGCGCTTCGATTGCCATCGCCACCATCTCGGCATCCGCTTCCGGTGATTCCAGGCCGATCAGTTCAACCCCCGACTGGAACAGTTCCCGGCTGCGGCCAGCCTGCATCTCGGTCTGGCGCAAAACGCGCCCGCTGTAGCTGATCCGGTGCGGTAACGGCCAGCCAGCAAGGCGGGTGGCAACGATCCGGGCCACCTGGGGGGTGATGTCGGGAGGGAATGCCAGCAGGCGACCGCTCTGGCGGTCGTCAAACCGGTAGGTTTTCTCTTTCAGGCCGGCTCCCATGCCGATCGAAAGCACATCTTCGTACTCCAGCTTGGGTGTGATAACCCGCCGAAACCCCCACAGG
>DCNF01000059.1:19226-20800 GCA_002322035.1 Geobacter sp. UBA1603 | reverse complement strand
CCCCCACAGGTCAAAGACACGGCGGATGCGGCTCTCGATAAAGCCGATCGTGGCCGCACTGTCGGGCAGAAAATCGCTGACACCCCGCGGGAGTGATATGTCAGGGGACGTAGTGTTCATGGTCTGTAAAATCTCTTAAAACAATGCGCCACAAAATCTTCAAGCTGCTCAGGAAAATCGGTGCGTTTTACGTGTGATTCAGCTTTGCTCCAACTACTCTACTTTCTTGATCGACAGCGTCGATGCGCCCCGGTCACCGCCGAAGACAGCCGGCCGCTGGACCACCTGCAGCATCAGCAGCTCATTGCGGGCCTCATCAAACCAGTAATCCGGCATATAGTTCTGGGTATCCTTGGTCCGCCATTTTTCTTCCAGGCTTGAGCCGTTCCAAGCCAGGCTGTAGACCGCACCCTTCTTGTAGGAGCGGGCATCGCCCAGTACCCAGAACCCGTCATTCTTGCCGACCAGCACATCATTTTTGGCGGTGACCTGGATTTTCTGGTTTAGAAATACCAGCCGGTATTTCGAACCGGTGGTGCGGATATTCTCCTGGTCCTCTTTCTGAAACGACAACTCGGACCCGCCGAACTTGTCATTGCTGCGCCAGAGTTCTTTCTGCTGCTGATCATAGACTACCAGATAATTGTCCGGATTGATCACCACCGTCAGCAGAGCACCATCGGCAGCTTTGAACTGGTTGAACGAATAGATGCTCCCGTAGCGCGGCATTCTGATCGGGTTTCTGGTGGTGATGGCCTCACCGCTGCGGCTTGCCTCAAAAACGTCGCCAAAGAAATCGGCGTCGCGCCCCATGGCCTGGGCATACAGTTTTTTCGGGCCGCCGGCCAGGCTGAAGCTGCGGAAAAACCAGGGGAGGCTCTTTGCCACCTGCACCAGTCGGCCGCCTTGGAGCTGCCAGACCTGTGAGGACAGTTCATCGCTGCGGACGACGGTGACATAGAGGTCCGGACCAAGGGTATCAATTGAAACGATCTTCTCGGTGATGCCGAGTTCGACCTCGGCGACCGGCTTCATTTCAGTCCCCTGCAGGTAGCAGGAAATGCGCTGCCCTTCGGCCAGGAATACTTCGCGGCTGCCATCCGGACGGGTGGCACCGGTGGCCAGCAGATTGATCACACCGTTGAGCCGCTTGCTGACCCAGCCGCCAGCAGCACCCTGCTCAAAGTCCTTCGGGCGGATGATTTCGCCGGAAGCGGCCTGGCGGACCGGGGCTTCGGGACGGATGATCTCGCTGCGCGGTGCGATGACGGCAGCCGGCGCAGATGCAGCGGAGGCGGGCGCCGTGAATTTCAGAAGCTCTGCCGTCAGTTTGTCGGCCAGCTTACCAACAGCCGGGATCAGCTCGTCCTGATGATCGCCCTGTACGAATGCCCGGCCCAGGGTCTTGCCCGACGGAGTCTTGGCAATCGCATCAATACTGAACACTTTGCCAATCATCACATAGGTGCCGGTTACAAGTGCCTCGGCTTCGGCCGCGCTTCCGACCGACGCTAGCGAGTCGTTGTTGAGGCGGGACGCAAGCAGTGTCTGCAGTGTCGCTTTCAGTTCGTCCC
>DCNF01000059.1:11555-19190 GCA_002322035.1 Geobacter sp. UBA1603 | reverse complement strand
TCGTCCCTGTTCTGGGAACCGATGGCGTTGATGTCAGAGACGTAGACTTTGAGAGGCGCTGCCAGTGATGGCAGGGCCTGCAACCCGGCAAGAATGATCGTGCAGATAACGATGAGGCGTTTCATGGTCCCTCCCGGCTGAAATCAAGCCGGCGGATTATCGCACAAACCACCAGGCAGGTCAAAAAAAAAGGCGGGGTTTTCAAATGCCCGGCCCGATTGGGTACGACGGTGAATCGCAAGAAAAATTGCCATGGGGCAGGAAATGCATTATACAGGTTTTTACTATATGGTATGACCATCTGCGGAATTTTCGGGAGGCCCCATGACGAAACAGCCAGACATCGCCCATTACGCCGTTTCGGTGGTCGGCAAGGACCGGACCGGGATTGTGGCCGGCATCAGCGAGGTGTTGTTCCGGCTGGGCTGCAACATCGCCGACTCCAGCTGCACCATGCTGGCCGGCGAGTTCGCCATGATCCTGATCGTCTCGCACCCCAGGCCGTTTAGCAAAGGCAGGCTGCATGATGATCTCAAGCCGGTCTGCGACAGCCTGGGGATGTCACTGGCGGTGCGCACCCTGCACGCCGACGAGATCGCCCGCCAGGAGACCGACGCCGATATCTGCATGATCTCGGTCTACGGCGCCGACCAGCCGGGGATCGTCTACCGGGTGACCCGTGAATTGGCCGCCATCGGCGTAAATATAATGGACCTGAACACCAAGCTGATCGGCACCCCGGAAGAACCGGTGTACGTGATGATGCTCGATGCCGCCATACCTGAAGGGCAGACGCCGGAAGGGGTCGAGGCGCTGCTGGGAGATCTCAAAAAGGAGCTGAACGTGGAGATCGGGGTGCGCCTGGTCACCCCGGTGTCACTGTAATTCTATGGCAATTCAGCCGATCCTCCGCTACCCCCATCCGGTGCTAAAGAAGCTCTGCCGCCGGGTTGAGGTGATCGACGATTCCATTCATGAGCTGATCACCGACCTGGTTGACACCATGGAGGCTGGTCCCGGCTCTGTCGGTGTTGCTGCGCCGCAGGTTGGGGTGACCCTGCGTGTCTGCGTGGTGGATGTGACCGGGAACCGGCACGGCAGGGATAACAACCACGGCCGGCTGTTGATGATCAACCCGGAGATCGTCGCCAGAACCGGAAGTTCGTTCATGCGCGAGGGGTGCATGAGCGTGCCGGACTACACAGGCGATGTGGAACGGGCTACCGAGGTGACGGTGCGCTTTACCGAGCCGGACGGCTCGATGCGGGAGATATGCGCTTCAGGTTTTGAGGCGGTGGCGATCCAGCACGAGATGGATCATCTGGATGGGGTACTGTTCCTCGACCGGATCGTAAGCATCAAGACCGGGTTGTTCCGGCGCAAGAATTACGCATAATCAGGTGGTGATGTCATGGCCGAGCTGCTGACCAGGAAGGAACAGAAGGAGCTGCTGAAGATCGCCCGGGAGACTATCGTTTCATCTGTGACCACCGGCGCGATCCCGGTGGTGGAAACAACCGCTGCGGGGCTCAACCGGGAAACCGGCTGCTTTGTGACCATCAAGAAGCAGGGGCAGCTGCGGGGCTGCATCGGCAACTTCGTGTCAGACAAGCCGCTCTACCGCCTGGTGCAGGAGATGGCGGTCTCGGCCGCCATCCGCGACCCCCGTTTTTATCCCATGAAGCCCCACGACCTGGATGATTTCGAGCTCGATCTCTCCGTGCTCTCGCCACTTGTGCTGGCGGAGTCGGTGGACGAAATCACGGTGGGTGTCCACGGCATCTACATCGTCAAGGGGAGTTACCGGGGTGTGCTGCTCCCACAGGTTGCCAGCGAGTACGGCTGGGACCGCGACACTTTCCTCAAGCACACCTGTCTCAAGGCGGGGCTGCCGGAAGATGCCTGGCGGAAGGATTGCGAGATCTACATCTTCAGCGCCCAGGTGTTCGGTGATCGCTGACAGGAAACTCTCACGATTCAGCGCAGGGCCGCTTCGGCCATTACCTCCGCCACATCCCGCACAGTTACCGTTTCGGCCCGGACATCCTTAAGGCCGTCTTCAAACATGGTCAGGCAATAGGGGCAGGCGGTGCAGATCGTGTCAGGCCGCTGCTCCAGGGCCTCTTTGACACGGGTGATGTTGATCCGTTCGCCGGTATGCTCCTCCATCCACATCCTTCCACCTCCCGCACCGCAGCAGAAGGCGTTCTCGCGGTTGCGCCCCATCTCAACGGGCGGCGTGCCGGTGGCCAGCTCCAGTGCCTGGCGCGGGGCGTCGTAAATGTCATTATGGCGGCCGAGATAACAGGAGTCGTGATAGGCCAGAACGCCGAGGTCCCCTGCCGTGCCATTCAGGGCCAACCGGCCGTCCTGAACCAGGTTGCGGAGCAGTTCGCTGTGGTGGATCACATCCAGTTCTATGCCGTACTGGCGGTAGTCATTTTTCAGCGTTGAAAAACAGTGCGGACACTGGACAATCACCTTTTTAACCCCTCGGTCACGGAACAGTGTCACGTTCTCACGGGCCATACGGTCAAAAACATACTCGTTACCCAAGCGGCGCACCGAGTCACCGCAGCACTTCTCGTCCTTCCCCAAAACTCCCCATGTCAGGCCAGCTTTATCAAGGAGCAGGGCGAGCGCAACGGTTACCTGCTTGTTGCGCGAATCAAACGAGCCGGCGCAACCGACGTAGAAAAGGTAGTCAGTAACCCCTTTCTCAAAAGGGCGCACCTGCATCTGGCTATACCACTTGGTCCGCTCGGATGGAGCAATCCCCCAGGGGTTGCTGCGCCCCTCCATATTTTCGAACAGATTGAGCAGTTCTTCGGGGAATGTCGCCTCGGTCTCCACCAGGTGCCGGCGAAGCTGGACGATTTTCGGCATCTGCTCGATGAATACGGGACAGGCCTGCATACAGGCGCCGCAGGTGGTGCAGGACCAGATGGCCTCTTCGCACACACTCCCCTCTCCATTTTGGCCGATCAGTGACTTGAGAGGGGTGCCGCCGAGCTTGAGAGACGGTCCGTTCTCCAGCAGGTTTACCTTGATATCGTGAATGACTCCGCGCGGGTTGAGCGGCTTGCCGGTGATTGAGGCTGGGCAGGCCAGCTGGCAGCGGCCGCATTCGGTGCAGGAGAAGGAGTCGAGCAGGTCCTTCCAGGTATACCGATCGACGCGGCCGACACCGAAGGTGTTCTCCGGCGTGAATTCCTCCATCGGAAGGGTGTTTGGCTTTTCAAAACGCCGCAGGAAACAGTTGGGGATGGCGGTCAGGATGTGCATATGCTTGCTGTTGGGCAGAAAACAGATGAAGGCGAAGAGCGCAAAGGCATGGGACCACCAGCTGATGTCATGGACATATCGCCCTTCCGCCGGCAGAACAAACATGGCAACGCGGCTTGATACCGGCATCCAGGTCAGGGCTACGTTGAGGGTGCCTCCGGTCATGGCAGCGATCTTGCCGGCGTTGATGCCGAAGTAAGCAAGCATCAGGATGGCGATCAGAGAGAGGATGAAGTAGGCCTCAAAGGTACGCGCTTCCGGATACGGTGGTGCGATGGTGCGACGGGCTGCAGCAATGGTAACGGCGGCCAGTGCAAGCAGTGAGACGATGTCGAGCACCAGTAGCAGGGGGAAATAGATGCCGTCGGGCAGCCTCGCCAGGCTGATGCCGGGGAATACTCCGTGCAGCAGGAATTCCCCGTTGGCGATGGCCAGCACGAGGAACGACCAGAAGATGACAAAATGGTTCAGGCCGAATGGCTTTGCCAGAACCCGCTGCTGCAGGAAAGCATAGCGCAGCATCTCGCCGATGCGCCGGCCAGGGTCGTCGGTGCGGTCTTCCGGTCGGCCGAGGGAAAGCAGGCTGAAGCGTCGCCAGCAGCTGATAGCGAAGATAACGAGCGATGCGGCCAAAAGCATGGTGAATATGGTATGGTTTGGTGCCATGAAAACCTCGTAGATTCAAGGTGGAGGGCCCGTACGGCCCGGCAATTTTCCTGTAGCCTGTCGTTGGCTACCGGGTCCGCGCCCCTTGTTGTTTCAACTCCCGTACCGCTCTGGTGATCGCCGGCACCACCTGGAACAGGTCGCCGACGATCCCGTAGGTGGCCACTTCGAAGATCGGCGCGTTGCGGTCGCGGTTGATGGCGATGACCATGTCTGAATCCTGCATTCCGACCAGGTGCTGGATGGCGCCTGAGATGCCGCAGGCGATGTAGATTTTGGGGCGCACGGTCTTGCCGGTTTGCCCCACCTGGCGGTCGGTCGGCATCCAGCCGGCATCGACCGCACTGCGGGAGGCGCCGACCACGCCGCCGATCTCGTCGGCCAGCTCCTGCAGCATGGAGAAATTCTCCGGGGCCATCATGCCGCGTCCGCCGGAGATGATGAAATCGGCGCCGGTGATGTCCACATGGCTTTTACTGTGGGCATCTCGGATGATCTCGATCACCTTGGTAAGGATGCTCTCCTCGGCCAGTTGCACCGGAACACGGACGATCTCGCCCGGTGCCCCCGGGTGGTGCTCGCCGATCGGCATGACGTTGGGGCGTACCGTGGCCATCTGGGGCCGGAACTTGTCGCACATGATCGTAGCCATGATGTTGCCGCCGAAGGCCGGACGGGTCTGCATCAGGTTGCGTTTGTCGTCGATGTCAAGGCCGGTGCAGTCGGCGGTCAGCCCGGTTGCTACCCGGGTGGCAACGGCTCCTGCCAGGTCGCGCCCCATACCGGTGGCGCCCATCAGGATCACCTCCGGCTTGTGGCGGTCGATCAGATGGCAGCAGGCCTCAACGTAGGCCTCGGTCCGGTAGGTGCGGAATACCGGCGCATCAACCAGATAGGCCCTGGCAGCACCGTAGGCAAACGCCTCGTTGCAGAGGTTTTCGACGCCGTGACCGATCACCATGGCGCACAGTTCCACGCCGAGCTTTTCAGCAAGCCCCCTGCCGACCCCGAGCAGTTCCCAGGAAACCTTGGCCGGCTCTCCCTCGGTCTGTTCGACAAATACCCAGACGCCCCGATATTCGGCCAGTTTTTTGGCAAGGGCGGCGGCCTCCTCGTCAATCTCCTCCTCAACTACCCCGCCGGACGCCTTGGCCAGATCGTCGAGGATTTTCAGCTCCTCGGCGGTGAGGAACATCTCCAGGGCCTCGGCCGGGCAGACCTTGACGCACTTCTGGCAGCCGATGCATTTGACTGCGTTGATGACCGGCGAGCCGTCATCGGTCATGTCGACGCAGTTGACCGGGCAGGCGCTCTGACAACGGGCGCCGCAGGCGATGCACTTCCCTTCGATCAGGCGGGCCACGCCGCGCGGTTTCTTCGATTTCGGTTTCTGGTCGGTCATAACGGCAGCATATCCTTTGCCAGCAGTTTCTCGATCAACAGTTTTGCGGTCCCGTCCGGGTCAGCATAGCCGTCCCCCAGGATTTCCCCCGTGGCCCGCTCCGGCGAGAAGATCTTCGAAACCCAGGTGGGAGAGCCTTTCAAGCCGATGGACTGCTCCTCAAGGTTCAGAACCTGATTGTTCCAGACTTCAACCGGGGCGGCTGCCGCTGCCAGACGCATCGGCACCTTGGGGTAACGGGGACGGTTCAGTTCACGGACCACTGTCAGCATGGCCGGCAGCGGCGCCTCGACGATCTCGTGGCGCCCTTCCAGTTTTCGGCTGACCCGGATGCGGCCGGCCGAAAAATCGAGATCAACGATTTTGTCCACCAGGGTCAACTGCTGGTAGCCAAGGCGGCTGGCGATGCCCGGCCCGACCTGGGCGGTGTCGCCGTCGATGGTCTGTTTGCCGCACAGCACCAGTCCGACGTTGTCGTATTCTGTGTGCAGTTTGCGGATTGCAGCTGCCAGTACGTTGCTGGTGGCCAGGGTGTCGGCCCCACCGAATACGCGGTCGGAAAGGAGGATCGCCCGATCGACGCCAAGCGCCAGCGCCTTCTTGAGGGTTGCCTCTGCGTTGGGCGGCCCCATGGAGATGGCGGCCACCGTGCAGCCGAAGCGATCCTTAAGCCGCAGCGATTCCTCAAGAGCATGGGTATCGTACGGATTGACGATGAACGGAATCCCGTCTCGGACCAGCGTATTGGTAACCGGGTCAATCTGGACCTGGGTCGTGTCGGGGACCTGTTTGATGCAGGCAACAATCAGCATGAGTAACCTCTCGGCAGCTTGTGCACAATAATTAATCAGATATCCGGCCCGGAATCCGGATGAGTGTGTGTTTGTACCCGAAGCCTGGCAAACTTGCAAGCCGCTATTTTCTGGCTTAAGGCACAATAAAACCCGGCACAGAACGCTGTTGCCGGGCATCGTCGCCACTCTTTGAGATGTCTGCACCCGGGAGCTTCGGCCCGGGCTTACCGAAAGATATGCATGGAACAGGCCACTTTAACCAGACTAAAATCAATGCACGGTATACACAAAAAACAACTCAAAAGAGTATCATTTAAACACTGACGCTGGTGTGTTGTTGCGTGCCGCTGCTTCCGCGCGGTTGAAATCGCCCCTAATTTCAGCACATTTGACTAAAATTACGGCATACAGCTGTTCCAGGCACGTAATGTGCTTACAAAATAGGCTCTAAACCGCAGTTAATGCACACTGATTGTGCATGAGGGGCGCGACAAATTTTTTTGAGGAGGCGGTAATGGCAAAATTGGATGAAAAACTGCAGTCCATTTACAACGATGTGCTGAAACGGAACCCGGGCGAGGTGGAATTCCACCAGGCCGTGATGGAGGTCCTCGAGTCACTGGGACCGGTCGTCTCCAAACACCCTGAATACCTTGAGCGCAAGATCATCGAGCGCATCTGCGAACCGGAACGGCAGATCATCTTCCGGGTACCCTGGCAGGACGACAAGGGGCAGGTTCACATCAACCGCGGTTTCCGCGTTGAATTCAACAGCGCACTTGGTCCCTACAAGGGCGGCCTGCGCTTCCACCCCTCGGTCTACCTCGGTATCATCAAGTTCCTCGGCTTCGAGCAGATCTTCAAGAACTCCCTGACCGGCATGCCGATCGGCGGCGGCAAGGGAGGGTCCGATTTTGATCCCAAAGGCAAGTCCGATGATGAAGTCATGCGTTTCTGCCAGAGCTTCATGACCGAACTCTATCGCCACATCGGTGAGCACACCGACGTTCCTGCGGGCGATATCGGAGTGGGTGGCCGCGAGATTGGCTACATGTTCGGCCAGTACAAACGGATCACCAACCGCTGGGAGGCGGGTGTCCTGACCGGCAAGGGGCTCAAGTTCGGCGGCTCCCTGGTTCGGCCCGAGGCAACCGGCTATGGCGCCACGTTCTTCATCAATGAGGCGTTGAAAGTTCGTAAGGATACCTTTGACGGCAAGAAATGCCTCGTTTCCGGCTCCGGCAACGTAGCAATCTACACCATCGAGAAAATTCATCAGCTGGGTGGCATATGCATCGCCTGTTCCGACAGTAACGGCGTGATCATTGACGAGAAAGGCCTTGATGTCGGGCTGATCAAGCAGCTGAAAGAGGTGGAGCGCCGCCGGATTCAGGACTATGCCGCTGTTCACAAGCATGCCAAGTATATTGCCAACGGCAACATCTGGGAGATCCCCTGCCAGGTCGCCATGCCGTCAGCCACCCAGAA
>DCNF01000059.1:7538-11519 GCA_002322035.1 Geobacter sp. UBA1603 | reverse complement strand
GAGATCAATGGCAAGGACGCCGCAACTCTCGTTAAAAACGGCTGTATCGCCGTCGGCGAGGGGGCCAATATGCCGACAACCCCAGAAGGGGTAAAAGTGTTCCTCGACGCCAAGATTGCCTATGGCCCGGGCAAGGCTGCCAATGCCGGCGGCGTTGCCACCTCGGCCCTCGAGATGCAGCAGAACGCCCAGCGCGACTCCTGGTCCTTTGAGGACACTGAAGTCAAGCTTGAAAACATCATGAAGAACATTCACAAGCTCTGCTACGAGATCTCCGACGAGTATGGTGCTCCGGGCAACTACGTCCTTGGTGCCAACATCGGCGGCTTCATCAAGGTTGCTGATGCCATGGTGGCCCACGGCCTGATCTAGGAAAACTTATTGTAGAAATCGAGTACTGCTGCACCTGAAAGCCCGGCGTCTGCCGGGCTTTCTTTTTTCCCGGGGCGTTGATGGCACGGCTGATGCTTGTAACCGGCTGCAGCCACAACCGAAGGGGGACCATCAATGGCGAAAACAATACTTATCTGTGACGACGAACCGGTCATCAGAATGAATCTGAAGGCCATGCTGAAAGAGATCGGCTTTGATGATGTTCTTGAGTGCGGCGACGGCAAACGGGCCGTGGAGATGGCCCTGGCAAGCTTTCCGGACCTGGCGGTGCTTGATGTGACCATGCCGGAAATGGACGGCCTGACGGCTGCCTCCGAAATCAGGAAAAAACTGAAGATCCCGATTATGCTTTTGACCAACGCCCATGATGCCCAGACCGCGAAACGGGCAGCTGAATGCGGTATTGCCGCTTTTTTAACCAAACCGCTCCGTCAGCAGGACCTGATCCCGGCGATTGAGCTGGCACTGGCCCATACGGATGAAGTTGAAGGGCTCAAGGAAAAGATTGAAGACCTTAAAGAAACCATCGAAAACCGGAAAATGATTGAAAAAGCCAAGGGGCTTTTGATGGAGCGCGACCGGCTCTCGGAAGCAGACGCCTACCGGACCATGCAGAAAATGGCCATGGACAAGCGCAAGAGCCTGCGCCAGGTTGCCGATGTGATTCTGAAGGGTTAACCTGTATCTGAACAACGGAGAAATCGTCAACATCCGCGGCCAAGGGGGCTGGCTTCGACCAGCCTCCTGCTGAGCTGTTCGATTTCGGTCAGTACACCCCGATCCATTTTCTTGAGCCAGCGCTGCGGAATCCCCTGCAGACCGTAATAGGCGCCGGCCAGCATGCCGCAGATGGCGCCGGTCGTATCGGCATCTCCCCCCTGATTGACCACCCCTACCAGGCATTCCTCAAAGTTTTTACCCCTGAAAAACCAATGCAACACCGTCTGGAGCGTGTCAACCACATAACCGGTGGCCAGGCCGCGGTAGGGTTCAAAAGCAAAGGTTGGGTAGTGGGCGACAAGACCGTCTGCCAGCCGCCGCAGCTTGATCTTTTCGACGCCTGAAACCGCCAGGTGGAGCATTTCACCGATGCAGAGACAGGCCGCATCGGAAATGACGTTGTTGTGGGTCAGGTGGGCCTGCTCAAGCGCATACTTTTTGAGCAACTCCCGGTCAGGGAGGGAAAATAGTGCCACAGGCAGCATCCGCATGGCCGCGCCGTTGCCGGCATCCCATTCATTATAGGGGGATTCCAGGGTTCCGTGGAGCATGTAGGCACGGATACCCTTGCGGCAGGTATCACCGCAGTCCACCGGACGCCCCTTGAGCCAGGCGGAAAAATGAGTCGCGATCGCTTCCAGCGACCAGCCCTGATTACGAACAACCGCCCGGGCGATGCAGAGCGCCATTTCTGTGTCATCGGTAACCTGACCCGGCTTGAGCCGCAGCCAGCCGCCGCCGGTGATCTCCCTGAATGTGCCGTATTTTGAGGCAATCTCTGCGGCGGTCATGAATTCGACCGTAGCTCCCAGGGCATCACCGACCGCCATGCCGATAAAGGCAGCGCAGCTGCGGTCGTAGATTTCATCGATATCATGCTGAATATACATAGGCGCCTCCGAGATTCCCCCATGCAAGTCGTACGCCGGTGTTGGCACGGCATATGCTTTATCTGAAACAGATGGCAACGAGGCCTGCGGATTGATTATCTGCGGGCTTTTTCCGTTTGAAAGGAGCATGCATATGGCGACAGCCTGCGAAATGAAAAACAGGATCCAGGGTCATCCCTGCTTTGGCGGCAACCATCATAAGAACGGTCGGATGCACCTGGCGGTGGCCCCGAAATGCAATATCAAGTGCGGCTATTGCTCCCGCAAGCATGATTGTGCCAACGAATCACGCCCCGGCGTCACCAGCCGTCTGCTCACACCTGAAGAAGCGATCACCAAGGTGCGCGAAGTCATGGCCAGCCCGGTGGTGGGGCCGATCATCAAGGTCATCGGCATCGCCGGACCGGGCGACCCGCTGGCCAATGAAGAGACTTTTCAGACATTCGAACTGGTCAAAAAGGAGTTCCCCCATCTGATGCTCTGCATGAGCACCAACGGCCTGCTGCTCCCCGAATCGATCGACCGGCTCTACGAGCTCGGCCTCCACAGCCTGACAGTGACCATCAATGCCATCGATCCGGAGGTCGGGGCACAGATCTACCGGCACATCATCTACCACGGGAAGCACTACACCGGTATTGATGGTGCCACGATCCTGATCCGTAACCAGTTTGAAGGGCTGAAGAGGGCCGGCGAACTGGGCATGACCATCAAGGTCAATTCCGTCCTGACCCCCGGCATCAACGACAGTCAGATCCCGCTGATCGCCGCCCGGGTCAAGGAGTTGGGGGCGTTTGTCATGAACATCATGCCGATTATCCCACAGGCCGAGCTGTCCCATGTGCAGCCGCCCAGCGAGGAATATCTGGCCGGTATCCGCAAAGCCAACGAGGGGATCATCGGCCAGTTTGCCCACTGCAAGCAGTGCCGGGCCGATGCCATCGGACTGATCGGAAAAGACATGAACCTGACCATCGCCGAAGCGGCCTGCCCGAAGCCATGAATATTCAGCCCTTCCAGAACTGCCAGATCGAAGCTTTCCTCCAGCTGGCCGAAAAAGAGAACTGGGTTGCCGACCGTTGGGAGTTCGAGTTCCTTCTGGATGCCTTTCCCGGAGGGTGCTGGTGCGCCTGCGACGACCAGGGGAGCGCGGGGGCATTTGTCACGGCGCTGCTCCATCAGCAGAGCGGCTGGATCGGCAACCTGATCGTCAGCCAGGAATGGCGGGGAAAAGGGATCGGGCGGATGCTTTTTCTCGCGGCGCTGCGTTCGCTTCAGTCCGCCGGCGCCCAGACCATCTGGCTTACCGCCTCGGCAATGGGCAAAAAGCTCTACGAGCAGACGGGGTTTGTTTCCATCGACACCATCATGCGATGGAGCGGCAATGGCCGGCAGCGCCACGGTACGGTACGGCCATCCGAACGGCCCTGTAATCTCAGTCCGGCGGCATACGACATGGACCGCCACGGATGGGGTGACCGGCGGGACAATCTGCTGGCGGCAACCGCCCGCCACGGCGCCGTCTTTGAGGATCCCGACGGTTTTCTGGTGCTTCAGCCTTGCGGCATCGGTGTTCAGTTGGGCCCGTTCTGCGCCCGGGACTCCCATGCCGCCAGCAAACTGTTCGATCAGGCACTCAATGAAGTACCGCGTAATCGGAAGCTGATTCTGGACGTGCCGGCAGCCAATCGCAGCGCCTTGAGGATGCTGGACCGATACCATCTGCAGATCAGCGGGTCCTGCGAGCTCATGGTTTCGGGGCAGCGCCCGGATTACCACCCGGAGTCTGTCTACGCGCTGGCCAGCATGGGAAGCATGGGGTGAGCGCGGGCTTTCGGATCATGCTCTGAAAGCGTTCGCAATCAAAAAGAGATTCAAGACGGCAAGGAGGATGGATCATGCAAGCGATTAACCAGCCGGCGGTCATTATTGATGATACAACCCTGCGTGATGGCGAACAGACCGCTGGGGTCGTGTT
>DCNF01000059.1:3414-7373 GCA_002322035.1 Geobacter sp. UBA1603 | reverse complement strand
CGCCCGGCTGATCACCTGGAACCGGGCGCTGGTGCCTGAAATCAAGGCCAGCATCGCCTGCGGCGTGGGCGCCGTTGACATTTCCCTGTCGGTATCCGACCAGATGATCGCCCACAAGTTGCGCAAAACCCGGGCAATGGTCAAAGAGCAGCTCAAGGTCGCGCTTGGATTTGCCAAGGAGCATGGCCTGTACGTTTCAGTGGGTGGAGAGGATGCCAGCCGGGCCGATCCCGCCTTCCTGGTGGAACTGATCGAAATTACCCGCTCCCTTGGGGGTGACCGGTTCCGCTTCTGCGATACCCTGGGGATCATGGACCCATTTGCCATGTTCGATAAAATCTCTTTTCTGCGCCGGGCGGTTCCGGAGGTGGATATCGAAGTCCATACCCACAATGACCTCGGTATGGCCACCGCCAACGCCATCGCCGGCATCAGGGCCGGTGCGCGCTTTGTCAACACCACCATCAACGGCCTGGGAGAGCGGGCTGGCAATGCGGCACTGGAGGAGGTGGTGATGGGGCTCAAGCATGCCTGCGGCTTGGAGACCGGCATCGACACCCACCGTTTTCGCGAGATGTCGCTCTTTGTGGCCAAGGCCTCCCACCGGCCGCTGCCGGTCTCCAAACCGGTGGTGGGGGAGCGGGTCTTTGCCCACGAATCGGGGTTGCATGCCGACGGAGTCATCAAAGATCCCCATAATTACGAGGGGTTCGATCCGGCCGAAGTCGGCCTGACCAGGAGCATCGTCGTCGGCAAGCATTCCGGAACCAGCGGGCTGATCGAGCGCTATCGCGAGATGGGAATAACCATCGGCCGGAGCCAGGCCGAGCCCCTGTTGGAACGTGCCCGGGCCCTTGCCGGCCGACGCAAGCGCGACCTGTCAAACTGTGAGCTGATGTCGATCTATTTTGAGAATGAACGGCTGCCGAAAGCAGCCTGAGGAGGAACACCATGTGTGAAGCGGGAACCAATTATGTACCGATTGCCGAAGCTGCCCGTCTGCTGGAAACAACCGAGCTGCGGGTGCTGATGATGGTCAAGAAAAACGAGCTGCAGGGCAAAGAGGTTGCAAGCTCCTGGTATGTTGACAAGGCCTCGCTCCAGCTGTGCGGAAAACCGAAAGCGGCCGACATCGTCCGGCCGGGCGGGTGTGGCGGCGGGTGTGGAGGAGGCGAGAGAAAAGGCGGCTGCGGAGGACATTGATTATGGCTGTCATCGTCAAACCGTCTGACCTCAAGTACCGCTATCCCCGGGATGTGGCCCGCCGTGACGAGCCAAAATTTGAAGGCCTCCCTGATCCGGAGCCGTTCAACCGCAACGACCTCTACGACGTCCTGCCGATGATGAGTGCGGTGCTGGACGAGTTGGGAAGCGCGGACGGGCAGGTGCTGCACCTTGTGGAGGACATCCTCAACGAGATGCCGCGTTTTGTGTCCACGCGCGGGGAGGTGTACGACTACCTGCTCGGATCGGCCCGGGAATGCTTGAGGCCATAGGCGACATCTGGGAGTACGCCGGCAGCGCCGTGATCGCCTTCACCGTCAGCGGATCGGTGACACGGGACGGCCGGGCGGTGCTCGGCCGCGGTGTTGCCCGCCAGGCGGCCGCCCGCTCTCCCGGGCTTGCCGAAAAATTGGGCAGAATGATCGCTGCCGGGGGGAATCATGTGCATGATCTGGCCGATGGCCTGGTCAGCTTCCCGGTGGAAGAAACAGCATGGTCGCTGCCAGACCCGGCGATCATTTCCCGGTCGGCTGCGGAACTGCGCACACGGGCCGACGAGGCAGGCTGGCCGGCGGTCGTTGTTCCCCGCCCCGGCTGCGGCGGCGGGGGGCTCTCATGGAAGCAGGTCAGGCCGCTCCTTGAACCCTGGTTCGACGAACGCTTTACGGTGATAGCGGCAGCCCCGGTATAAAAACTGTTTACACGAGCAGAGCAGAAGACTATAAGAGACAAATAAAGTCTTTTATTGTCCCGCCTGTATTCACACAAAGGAGTGGCCGACCTATGTACCCATCCGGTGCCGCGGCACACAAATCCCGGACCCCTTACCATGAATTCTACTCTGATGATTTTACCCCCCGCGAGCATTACCGGCTGCTCTGGGATCACATCAAGGCCACCGGAAACAACGCCCTTGAAGCCAAGGCCCATGAGTCCCAGCTGGCGCTGCAGGCGGAAGGGGTCACCTTTACGGTCTACGGCGAGAGCGAGGAGGGGATCGAGCGCATCTGGCCCTTCGACCTGATCCCGCGGATCATCACTGCGGTCGAGTGGGCTAAGATCGAGGCNNCTTCGACCTGATCCCGCGAATTATCACCGCCCCGGAGTGGAGTAAGATTGAAGCCGGCCTCAAACAGCGGGTGCGGGCCCTCAATCTCTTCCTCGGCGACCTGTACGGTGAACAGCGGATCATCAAAGACGGCGTCATCCCGCCGGAGCTGATCTACCAGGGGCGCGACTTCCGCCGCGAGATCGTCGGTATCGTCCCGCCGCGCGGTATCTACACCCACATCAGCGGCATCGATATTATCCGCGATGAAGCCGGTGAGTTCCTGATCCTGGAGGACAATCTGCGCACCCCCTCTGGCGTTTCCTATATGATCGAAAACCGGGTCATCGAGCGCCGCATCCTGCCGGAGTTTTTCAACAAGTATCGGGTGCGTCGGGTTGAACACTATCCATCGCTGCTTCTTGAGGCACTTCGCTCCCTGTCTCCCCGCGGCAAGGAAGCGGCCGAGATTGTTCTGCTAACCCCCGGCATCTACAACTCGGCCTATTTCGAGCACACCTTCCTGGCCAAGGAGATGGGGGTGGAACTGGCCGAGGGGCGTGACCTGGTGGCGGTCAACGACGTCGTCTACCTCAAGACCACCAATGGCTTGCAGCGGGTGGATGTGATCTACCGCCGCATCGACGACGACTACCTGGATCCGCTGGTGTTCCGTTCCGACTCCACCCTCGGCATTGCCGGGGTGATCAATGCCTGGCGGGCCGGCAACGTGGCCATCGTCAACGCTCCCGGCAGCGGCATCGCCGACGACAAGGCGGTCTATCCCTATGTGCCGGACATCATCCGCTACTATCTCGGGCAGCAGCCGATCCTTAACAACGTCCCAACCTACCAGATGACCAACGTCCAGGACCGGGAGTTTGTCTTCGACAACATGGAGCGGATGGTGGTGAAGGCGGTCAGCGAATCGGGCGGCTACGGCATGCTGATGGGGCCTTCATCAACACCGCAGTTGCGGCGGGAGTTCATGGACAAGGTGCTGGAGAACCCGCGCAATTACATCGCCCAGCCGGTGGTCTACCTGTCGCGCCACACCTGCTACATGGACGGCGAACTGGAGGCGCGCCATCTTGACCTGCGGCCGTTCATCATCTACGGCGAGGATATCGAGGTGGTGCCGGGCGGTCTGACCCGGGTTGCACTGCGCAAGGGCTCTCTGGTGGTCAACAGCTCTCAAGGGGGCGGAAGCAAAGATACATGGGTATTAGCCGAATAGAGAGGAGCACCGTATGCTCAGCAGAATAGCCGATTCGATGTACTGGATGGCCAGATATCTGGAGCGCGCCGGCGAGACTGCCCGCCTGATGGAGATCAATCTGCTCTACCTGGTGGAGGCCGAAGAGGACATGGGGGAAGAGGAGCGCTGGCGTCCCATCCTGCAGATCGTTTCTGCCGAGGAGCTGTATGCCGAGCAGTTCGATGACCCGTCGCCGACTACCGCCCGTGCACTGCAGTTCATCAGCGCCGGCCGCAGCAACTTCAACTCCATCCGCAACTGCCTGCGCCTGTTCCGTGAGAATGCCCGGGTGGCCAGGGACCGGATTTCCAAGGAGATGTGGGAGGCGGTCAATGAAATCTGGATGGGTTTCAACGACCGCCTGAAAGGGCCTCTGTCGGCAGAGCGGGCCGGAGCCATGTTCGTGGAGCTGCGCAACCAGGTGGCCCG
>DCNF01000059.1:3005-3272 GCA_002322035.1 Geobacter sp. UBA1603 | reverse complement strand
CACATCATCCTGCCTGACCTTTCCATGGTCGGCTCGGCCCTCGATTATTACCAGTGGGCGGCGCTGCTGAAATCACTGTCCGGTTTTGAGGCGTTCCGCCGTAGCTACCATGCCGGCTTCATGCCGGCAGACGTAGCGGAATTCGTAGTACTCAACAGTGATTTTCCCCGCTCCATCGCATTCTCGGTCGATCGCATGGGAGCGGCACTCGACATCATTGGCCTTGAGGGCAAGGATGCCACCAGATCGGCTTTCGAGGGTATTTCA
>DCNF01000059.1:0-2882 GCA_002322035.1 Geobacter sp. UBA1603 | reverse complement strand
GTCTTCCACGGTGCGCTGGCGGAAGAATTTTTCCAGTAGGAGCAGGCATGCGATACCTGATCGAACACGAAACCGTCCTCGACTATCCGGAGCCGATCCGGGAACACCACATTGAACTGCGGCTGGTACCGAGAAGCGATACCTACCAGCAGGTGATTTCCTGTGTGCTTGAAACCGCCCCCGAAGCGGTACTGGCATCCTACCGCGACTACTTCGGAAACCGGGTCGATTATTTCTGCGTGATCCCGCCCCACTCACAACTGACCACCCGGCTGCGGGCCGAGGTGGAGACCACACGGCATAACCCCTTTGATTTCAAACCGGTTGTGCCGGGCGAGCAGCAGGAGTGGCTGAGGACCACCCTAAAACAGGAACCGCGGCTCTATGACTTCGTCCTCCACCGCAGCGTGGTGACCCCCGATGCGATGAAGCTTGCCGAGGCGATCAGCTGCGCCTTCCCCCGCTTCAACCGTGATGATACGATGGTCGACAGACTGCTGGAGCTTATGCAGTGGATCCCCACGGTGCTGAAGTACCGCAGCGGTGCAACCGGCGTCCATGCCGATCTCGTTGCGGCGGTGCGCCAGGGGGAAGGGGTCTGCCAGGACTTTGCCCACCTTTTCATCACCGTCGCCCGCTCATGGGGCGTACCGGCCCGTTATGTCATGGGGTATCTCGATCCCGGCATCCTCGCCGAAGGAGAGGAGCTTGCCACCCATGCCTGGGCAGAAGCACTGGTGCCAGGCGCAGGCTGGATCGGCTTCGACGCCACCCATGGCCTTCTGGCAAATGATCGTTACATTGCAGTGGCCGTAGGCCGCGACTCTTACGATGCCGCCCCCCAGCGGGGCAGCTTCAAGGGAGATACGGCGGGGGGGCGGCCAAACGTTTCGGTGACCGTACAGGAGCAATAACACCGGGTTCAAAGCAAGCTGATATAAGGGCTGCACAGATTTCGGCGAGCAAACATACCTGATGGCATGTTGACGGGCCGAATAGAGCCAACGCAGAGAGCGCTTTAATCTGGAATCGGCCTAAGAAAGGGACACCGATGTCCGCATCATCAACAACCGAGACCTTCTTCACCATCTCCATGCCCTACTGCGAGCGAATGGAGATCCGCCGCACCGTGTTCACCGGTGGCAACGGCCCCCGCGTGGCAGTCACTGCCGGCATCCACGGAGATGAGCTGGAAGGGCTGTACGTCTGCCACCGTCTGGCAGCCTGGCTTGAACAGCTGCAGCAGACCACTCCTGCGGCCCTTACCGGCAGCGTGGAGCTCTATCCGGCGGTCAATACCCTGGGGCTGGACACTCTTACCAGGGGGCTGCCGGTCTTCGATACCGATCTGAACCGTTCATTTCCGGGGTCCTCCGGCGGGCCGCTGCCGGAACGACTGGCGGCAGCCCTGATGGAGGAGCTCTCCGGCGCATCGCTGGTGGTCGATATCCACGCCAGCAACATCTACCTGCGCGAGATACCGCAGGTGCGCATCAGCCAGGAGTTCGAGGCTGAACTGGTGCCGCTGGCCAGACGGATGAATCTCGACATGATCTGGCTTCACGGCGCGGCGACGGTGCTGGAGACCACCATCGCCCACAGCCTCAACAGCAGCGGGACGCCCTGCCTGGTGGTTGAAATGGGGGTAGGCATGCGTATTACCCCCGAATACTGTGACCAACTGACGGCCGGCCTGCTGGCCGTCTGGAAAGAGCTGGGTATTCTGGCACCTGAAACGGCCATACCGGAAACAACCCACCGGCCGCTGGTGGCCGATGACAGCAACGTCCACTACCTTAACGCTCAGACGTCGGGCATATTTGTGCCCACAGCCTCTCACTGGACCGATGTCCGCCGTGGTGAACTTCTGGGGACGATCGTTTCCCCCTTCAGTGGGGACCTCCTGTCCGAGGTCCGTTCGCCGGTGGATGGCGTGCTCTTTACGCTGCGGGAGTATCCGCTGGTTTATGAGGGATCGCTGATGGCACGGGTCATGGCGCGGAAGCGGGAGGGAAAATGAGGCGCAACCTGCTCTGCATGACCGCACCGGTTCGCGAAGGGTTCGACATACCCTGCCACGAGATCGGCCTCCCGGCCCAGCATCCCGCCGTTGCCCTGGTTGCCGGACTGCACGGCGACGAGATCAACGGAACCTTCATCCTGTCACGCCTGGCCGACTTCCTCGGCAGCGTGGAGTCCGGACGCTACCCGGAACTGAAGCTGGCGAAGCGCGTGCTGATCATCCCCGCCGTCAACGTGCTGGGCATCAACCTGCGCACCCGCACCTGGCCCTTCGACAGGACCGACCTCAACCGCATGTTTCCCGGCAGCACCATCGGCGAGACCACCCAGCGCATCGCCTACGCCGTGCTGGAGTCCACCAAACGGGCGGATATCAGGATCGACCTCCACACCGCCAGCACCGATTTCGAGGAGATCCCTCAGGTCCGACTGTACGGCCCAAGCGCCGAAGAGCGGGAGACGGCACGGTTGTTCGGCCTGCCGGCGGTCATGGAACGCTCCATGTCACCGGTATTCACCACCACCCTGATGCACTCCTGGAAAGTCTGGCCGGGGCAGAGCTTCGTTCTGCGGGTCGGCCAGGGGGGGACGGTACAGCTCGACCACTGCCAACGGGTCTTCCGTGCCATGGTGGCTTTTCTGGGGAGGGTCGGAGTGCTGGAGGGGGTGCAGATCGCCTCCGAAGACGAGGAGGTTTGCTTCTTCGACAAATCAAGCGCCTTCCGGGTATATGCCGAAAAAGCCGGCACCTTCGTCTCGGACCGGGCCGTGGGGCGCTGGGTGCGCTCCGGCCAGGAACTGGGCTACATCTACGACAGCTTCGGCGGCAACGTCATCGAGAAGGTGGTGTCCCCGGTGGC
>DCNF01000026.1:30098-30455 GCA_002322035.1 Geobacter sp. UBA1603 | reverse complement strand
TCATCCAGACCGTCATTGCAACCGGCACGACAACAACCATCACTGCGGGCAGTGACGGCAAAACCCCTGTTGCCCTCACTTTGAGTTCAACCGGCTCAACGGTAACGATCCCCTCCGGCACACTAATGACCGATGCGCTGGGCAATCCGCTGAGCGGTCCCCTGACACTCTCTGCAACAGCCTCCACCAGCCGGGCCAGCATGCCGCCCGCTTCTTCGGGCGGGAAAACTGCAACCGGTCAGATCATGGCATCACTGGGAGCCTTCATCGACATGACCGTCACCGGCGCTTCCGGGTCAGTCAAAAACTTCAGCCCGCCGATACAGGTGAATATCGCCCTGGCTCCAGCCGTTGCGG
>DCNF01000026.1:13912-30076 GCA_002322035.1 Geobacter sp. UBA1603 | reverse complement strand
ATGGCGCCAGCCGTGGCAGTGCCAGGGAAGACGGTCCAGTATTTCAGTTTTGACGGTACCGCGTGGATGCTTGAAGGAAGTGCCGTCGTGAAACCCGATGGCACGGTGAATATGCTTCTCAGCCATCTTTCCGTCTGGGCTGTAGCACAGTTTGTTCCGTCCGGAGATATGAACGGCGACGGTAAGGTTGATATTGCCGATGCCCTGATTGCCCTCAAAATGGCAGCCGGCATCATTACACCGACCGCCGCCGACCTTGCCGTGGGCGATGTGGCACCCTTGAGCGGCGGCATCCCGAACCCGAACGGGATTATCAATGTCGGTGATGTGGTCGTAATTATGGAAAAGGCGGTTGGTCTCGTCACCTGGTAAACAGGCGGGAATCACAAGCTGAAAGGTGGCACGCACATGAACTGTTCAAGGATTCTTCTCATGATAATCTGCGGCATAACGCTGCATACACTGGTCGGCTGCGGCGGCGGTGGAAGTGGCAGCACGGCACCGGCCGGCAACTCCTTTCAGAAAAAAGCGTATCTGACCGGCACGTCGGTCCAGAATGTCAAGGGGATCGAACTGACCATGATCCTGCCGGCCGGGGTGACGGTGCCAGCCGACAGCTCTGGTCAGGTAACGTCCGGTATTATTACCATGCTGGCTCCCAACAACAGCGGGACCATTCAAGTCGGCAACTATACGCCGGCTACTGCCACGATTGCCGGTTCGGTAAAAATAGTGATCGCCAACGGCACCACTCCGTTCAGCGTCGGGGATTTCTTTGTCATCACCTGCACGGTCGACCCAGGTGTCGTTGTATCAGCGAATCAGTTCAGCTTCATGAACATGCAAATTTACGACGATCTTGGCAATAATGTTCCCTCGGCCAACGTCACGGCGACTCCAGCGATCTGATATGCTTGAACTTACCAAACTTGCCGTCGCACTAAAGCCCGATTACCTGGCCCAGCTTGAAGCGTTGGGCCAGGTCGTTGTCGTGCCCCCCCGCGAAACCCTCTACCAGGTGCAGGGATCATCGGCCGAGATGCATGTCGTCATAGAGGGGGATATCAACCTCTACAAAGAGGGGCAGGATCTGCCGGTTGTCTGGCTTGGCCCGGGAGACATCCTCGGCGAGATCGGCTTTATCCTGCGCACGCCCCGCACCACCGCCGCCAGGGCCGGGACCCAGGGAGCGAAACTGTGGCGCCTGGACCGGAGGGTGATCAACGACCGGATGGACGAGGGGCAGATGGAACTGATGACCCGCCTACTGGTCGGCCTGGCGCCCTACATCCGGGTGCGGCTCAACAAATTGACCGAAAATGCGCCCTCGCCCCGCGATCTGCTGGACACCCATTGTGACCACCGCCATCCCGCTATTCAGCATATGGCCGAGTTCCTGATCGGCAGGGACACCTGGGAGACCGCCCACACCATCTGGGAGTTTGTCAGCTCGCTCCCCTACCGGATCGGTTTCTGGAACATCAGGGCGTCGCGCACGCTTCAGCTCGGGTACGGCATGAGCACCACCAAGACCAACCTGCATGTGGCCCTGCTGCGCGCCTGCGAGATCGATGCAGCCTTCGGCGAGGTGGAGTGCCCGCCGGACCTGATGAATCCGCTCATCCATCCCGGCTACCACCACGTCATGGCCTCCCTGCCGCGCATCATGCATTATGTCCCGCTCTTCCAGACCGGCGGCGAATGGTTCCCCTGCGACGCCACGTTTCCCCCGGCGGTGTGGCAGGCTCTGGCCGGAGACGCTGTCAGCAGTTCGTTCGAGCCGGGTGAGCCCTGCAACCCGGTCAACATCCTGCTCGGAAACCCCGCACGGCAGTATCGTCGCTGCGATGATCTGAAGCACGTCATTACCAAGCGCCCGTTTTACGATGCCGACAATGTGGAGGCGATGAATATCGTGCTCGACAAGATCCAGGGACCGTTTCTACCTATCCCGGAATGGGTCGTGCCTATTCATTACCTGATGCAGCGGGACCTGCGGGCGGCCTTCCGCAGGGCCTATGCGGGAATTGTGACCGAACTGGAGAGATTGTACGCAGCGATCAGCACACCCCGCGGCGAATCGGGGAGTGCTGATCAGAAGGCGGCGGCCCTGTAGAGACAGGGAAGTGGGCTGGCAGAGCGGGGTGAGCGGCTGAAGACGAGCCAACACAGAGCGGGCCCGGGTCTGTAATTGGTTACAGATCGAGGATCATTGCATTCTCATCACAATCGGGAAACTTGACGCACTTGATGCAGTCGCCCCAGACCTTGTGGGGCAATTCCGACTTATCCACCAGCCGGAAACCGAATTTTGCGAAAAAGTCCGGCTTGTAGGTGAGGCAGAACACCCGCTTGAGTCCCAGGCTGCGGGCATCTTCGATGCAGGCCGTCACCAGGCGGCTGCCAACCCCTTTTCTTCCCACGTTTTCAGCGACGGCAACCGAGCGGACTTCCGCCAGATCATCCCAGACGATGTGAAGAGCGGCGGTTCCGAGCAGCTGCCCCTCTTCGACCTCCACGTAATAGTCACGCAGCGCCTCGTACAACTCAGACAGCGAGCGGGAGAGCATGTCACCCCGGCTGGCATAGAGGGTCAGCAGTTTCTGGATTTCCTTGACATCGCCGATCTGGGCTTTTCTCAACATCACCTGCCTCCCTCTTTACAGAGCAGCGCTCACCGCCACCGGTTTCAGTATCCGCTGCAGTTCTGACGGCGCCATGGACACCAGGTAGCCCCGTTTGCCGCCGTTGATATAGATCCGCTCCAGGCCGGCAATCGTCGCTTCGACATAGACCGGCATGGGACGCCGTGTACCGAAGGGGGACGTTCCGCCAACCTGGTAGCCGGTGTGCTTCAGCGCCATTTCCGGCGCGCAGGGGTTCACTTGGCGGGCGCCGATCTGGCGGGCCAGTTCCCTGGTGGAAACCTGGCGATCACCATGCATCAGGATAATCAGCGGGTTGTGACCCTCATCCTCCATCACCAGGGTCTTGATGACGGAGTGCTCATCGACCCCCAGCTCCCGGGCGGACACGGCAGTACCTCCCTTGTCCTGGTAAGCATAGAGGTGGTCGGTATAGAGCGCTTTTTCTGCCCGGAGCAGACGGACTGCCGGAGTGACCGGCGCCTTATCCTTTGCCATGCGGGAACATCCTTTTCAACAAAGCCTCGCGTTATGAGGAGGCGGTTCTTCAAGAATTTCAGCAGATCCTGGGGAGCTGTTCCCCCGCCAGCATCTCCACGGCCCTAAGGCCGCCGATCGATGTCTCCATGCGCACCTTGCCTGACGGGCCTTCTTCGACCACACCGATAATCGCCGCCTGCTGGCCAAGTGGGTGGGCGCGCAGGGCATCACAGGCGGCCTGGGCCGCCGCCGGTGCCACAAACGCCAGCAGTTTGCCTTCATTGGCCACAAAAAGCGGGTCAAGCCCAAGGATCGAGCAGACTCCCCGCACTCCGGGCAGCACCGGAACAGCCTGCTCCCGCAGGGTAATGCCAACCTGCGACTGCAGGGCGATCTCCTTGATCGTCGTGGCCACCCCGCCACGGGTCGGGTCGCGCAGCACATGCAGATCAGGGCCGACCGCGGCAAGCAGGCGCTCGACAAGGCCATGCAAGGCCGCCGAGTCGCTGCGGACGTCAGTCCCGATCGAAAGCCCCTCCCGGCCGGCCATGACCGCCACACCGTGGTCACCGACCGTGCCGCTGATAATAACGGCATCTCCGGGGCGGGCATTGCCGCCGTGGATCGCCAGATCATGTTCGATCAGGCCGATGCCGGACGTGCAGATAAAGATCCTGTCTGCCTTGCCGCGCGGCACGACCTTGGTATCACCGGTAACGATCATGACTCCGGCGCTGTCCGCCGCCCGGCGCATATCGGCCAGAATCAGCGCCAGCTCGTCCCGGTCAAGCCCCTCTTCCAGGATCAGCCCGACACTCAGCCAGAGCGGGCGGGCTCCCATCATGGCCAGGTCGTTGACCGTGCCGTGCACCGCCAGGCTGCCGATCGTGCCACCCGGAAAAATCACCGGATCAACCACAAACGAATCGGTGGTGTACGCCAGACGCCCGGCGGGAGGCTCAAGCAGTGCGGCATCGTTCTGGCCGGCGGACGGATCGTTCCCCAGAGCCGGTATGATCAGTTCATCGAGCAGCTGATGCGACAGGCGACCGCCGCTGCCATGACCAAGCATGATTTTCTGACTGTTCACAAAACCTTCTCCCACCTGGTGGAATAGGTCGTGACCATAGCACGAATCATTCTGCTTGTCACGCGGTCAACTCGCGCTTTTTCTATTCACAAGCAAGCTGGGTTCATGCTATGAATGTTGAATTATTTGAGGGAGGGCCGGATGACGAACTACAGACCGCTGGAGCAGCTGCCGGAAGCGGCCGGATATAAAAACGGAGATGTACTGGTGCTGGTGGGCGAACTGTTCGGCCGGGGATATGCGAACGGGCTGATCGACGAAGCCCGGCGTCTGGGCATGACCGTTATCGGCACCACGGTCGGACGACGTGACGGCGACGGCACCCTCCGTCCACTGACCGACGAGGAGCTGTCGGAGGCTCAGGGGATTCTGGGAAGCACGATCATTAACATCCCGCTTGAAGCAGGTTTTGACATGGAGCCGGCCTGCGGCCTCCCATCGGTTTCCGAGCAGTTGAAGAAGCTCAAAACCGATGAATGGCAACAGACCAGCTTTTCCGACGAATTCATCGCAGCGGCACGGACAGCCGGCACATCCCGTTTCCGCGCAGCCCTTTCCCGCCTGGCCGAGGAGCTTGAATCCCGCATTCAGGCTGGAGCCAACGTGCTGTTTGCCCACTCCATGGCCGGCGGGATTCCCCGTGCCCGGGTGCTGATGCCGCTCTTAAACAGGGTTTTCAAGGGTACCGGCGACAAATTCCTGGCATCCGCCGACTTCTGGGGCAGCAATCTGGGGCGCCTGTGCGATGCCAGCTTCAACGAAGTCACGGCCGACACCTTCCGCTATCTGATCGAGGAGACCTCGTCCCTGCGCAATCGCATCCAGGGCAACGGCGGCCAGGTGCGCTACGCCGCCTACGGCTACCACGGCACGTCAGTGCTGGTTGGCGGTGATTACCGTTGGCAGTCCTACACCCCGTACGTCCAGGGCTGGGCCAAAATGCGCCTGGAAGACATCGCCGCCGAGTTCACCTCCCGGGGGACCATCGCCACCGTATTCAACTGCCCTGAGATTCTGACCAATTCAAGCGCCCTGTTCCTGGGAGTCGAGATATCACTTTATCCTCTTCTGACCGCCATACGTCGCGAAGCAGGCGCCGCAGCCGATCGGCTTTTTTCCACCTGCCAGGAGATGCTCAAGGAAGGGGAGACCGTCCAGGGGATGCTGAAGCGGGCCGATGCCTATCTCTCCTCACCGCTTCTATCGTCGCTGGTGGCCTATGACAGTTGGCCCCAGCACAATACCCGCGAGCAGGCCGAGCTGATGCTGGCCAGCTCGGCAGACCTGATGGGGATGCATGCCGACCAGAAACGCCTGGTCTGCGCAGAGCTGTCGCGCATCGTGTTTCTGTCAACCGGGCGGCTGATGCTCCACGGCTCATGGGCCCCCGCGGCACCGGCCCTCTGGCTGAACCACGACATCATTGCCCGGCTGGTTACGGACCCGCGCGGCGCCGGTATCCTGTAAAAATCCCGCCATACGGGGCGCTGCGAGCAAAGCTGAGCAATCTACTGACTACCTGTGAGAGATCCCATGAATTACCTGTCACGACTGGCCCCCGGCCTGACCATCTGCCTGCTGGTGCTGCTGCAGGGCTGCGCCACCCCCCAGGCCAACAAGGCCCCCGACCTGCTCTACCGCGAGGGGGAGCAGTTTTTCCGGGACGGAAACTATGAAGATGCGATCGCCCAGTGGAAAAAGGTCAAGGAAAGCTACCAGTCACCGGAACTGATGGCCCGGGCCGAGATCGGAATCGCCGATGCCCATTTCCTCAACAGGGATTATATCGAGGCGGCGGCAGCGTACGAGGACTTCCGCAAACTCCACCCCAGCCATCCGCAGGCCGGCTATGCTCTTTACCGTCAGGGTTTGAGCCACTACAACCAGATTAACAGCACCGACACCGACCAGACTCCGGTCATGAATGCCCTGACGGTGTTCCAGTCCTATACCACGCTCTATCCTGACGGAGAGCACCGTGCCGATGCCGCCGAAAAGATCCGCAACTGCCGTGAAAAGCAGCTGCAGTATGAAATATACGTCGGGCGTTTCTACCTGAAAAACGACAAATTCCCGGCAGCGATCGCCCGTTTCGAGCATGCCCTGAAAAACTTTTCCGACCTCCAGCTTCGTGACGAATTGCTCTACTACCTGGGCTGGGCTTATCTTCAGTCGGGCCAGAAGGCTAAAGGTCGTGAAGCCTACAGCCGGCTGATGCGCGAGTTCCCCGACAGCCGCTACATCAAAGACGCCAACAAGGTCATGGACAAGTATTTCTGATCATGATTACCGGACAACCTCCCATAAATATTCTGGTGTTGTCTCTGGCCGCTGCCTATCTGCTCGGGTCAATCCCGACCGGACTCCTGCTCGGCAAGGCCTACGGAATTGACGTTCGCACCACGGGAAGCGGCAACATCGGCGCCACCAACCTGTACCGCACGGTCGGCCGCAAAGTCGGAATCCTGACATTGATCGGCGACTGCCTGAAGGGGCTCATACCGGTCCTGGTCCTGCGCTACGTCTTCCCGTCAACGGATCTGGCGGTATGGGCCGGGCTGGCGGCTTTTTGCGGCCATGTTTTTTCGGTATTTCTGAAATTCAGGGGAGGAAAGGGCGTGGCAACTGCATTGGGGGTGTTTCTGGCACTGGCGCCACTGGCGGTGGGAATTGCCCTGGCGGTTTTTCTGCTGCTGATGGTTGTCTGGCGCTATGTTTCGCTCGGATCAATCAGCGCTGCTGCGGTAATGCCCCCGGCGGTATGGCTTCTGGGAGGGAGCCGCAGCCTGATCATCGCCACCGCCCTGATTGCATCGATCGTGATTATCCGCCATCACGAAAACATCGCCCGGCTGGTCGCCGGCACCGAAAACAGATTCAAAGCCTGAAGTTCTTTAGTCCTTGTCCCCCACATAGATACTGGCGATTCCGAAGGTCAGCTCCTTGATATGGACGCTGCGGAAGCCGGCTTCGACGATCATCTGCGCGAACGCTTCGTGAGACGGAAACTCCAGCACCGAATCGGGCAGGTACTTGTAGGCGTTATAGGTCGAGAAAAGACCGCCGACCATCGGCAGCACCCGGCGGAAATAGAAATGGTAGACCTGGCGGAAGAACAGGGAGCGGGGCGTTGAGAACTCGAGGATGATCATCCGGCCGCCCGGTTTGAGAACCCGCCACATTTCGGCCAGGCCGAGCTTTCGGTCGACCACGTTCCTTATGCCGAAGGCTATGGTGATCGAATCGAACGTTTCCGAAGGAAAGGGGAGGTCCTCGCAGGGGGCCACCTTCAGATCGATTCTGGCCGCGTACGGTGATGACGTCACCTTTGCCTCGCCCAGGGCAACCATCTCGGGGCTGAAATCAGCACCGGTAACCCGCACTGAATCGGGAGTCGTGCGGGCGATCTCCAGAGCAACGTCGCAGGTACCGGTCGCCACATCCAGGATTCGGGAATTCTCGCGGTATTTTAGCAGCCTGACCGCTTTCTTGCGCCAGCGGCGATCAATGCCGAAACTTAAGAGGCGGTTGAGAAAATCGTAACGCGGGGCGATCGTATCGAACATCTGCTGGATTTTTTCGCCCTTTTCGGAAAGCCTGAACATAGCTGAATGCCTTTGCCGGTGTGCTGGATGCGCTGAAATACGTCCGAAGGCTTGTAACATACTTTCCAGGCAGAGACCAGCAAAAACAAGGCCTGCGAGCCGAGAGCACCAGGAGCAGCTCCTCCCGTGATCAACCCCTTCATACGCATACAGGACTTGGCTGACATCCTGATCATGACGTTTCTGGTCTACCAGCTCTATTCCTGGTTCCGGGCTACCCGTGCCATGCAGGTCCTCTTCGGCATCGGGGTATTGACCCTGCTCTATTTCGTCACCCGCTTTCTCGGCCTGCACATGACCAGCTGGATCCTGCAGGAGTTGGGGACTGTCCTGATCGTCCTTGTGATCGTGGTATTCCAGAACGAAATCCGTCAGGCGCTCTACCGTTTCAGCCTGGTCCGGCACTTTTTCGACAGCCGCCGGGATGAGCAGGTGCACAGTGACTTTGCCGGCCTGGCCGAGACACTTTTTGCACTGGCCAGCCAACGGACCGGCGCAATTGTCGTATTTCAGCGAACCGACTGCCTGACCGATCTGGCCCTGAACGGTATCCGGCTGAAGTGCGACATATCTCCCCAGATCCTGGAATCGATTTTTGCCGACGGCGCCCCGCTCCACGACGGAGCGATTCTGATCAGGGACGGCAAAATCGCCCTGGCATCCTGCCACTTGCCCCTGTCGGCCAACCCCGAGCTACCCCGGTATCTCGGCACCCGCCACCGGGCCGCCATCGGACTGACCGAACGTTGCGACGCCATTGTGGCGGTTGTTTCCGAAGAACGGGGCGAAGTCTCCCTGGCCCAGGGAGGGGTGCTGAAACCCTGCCATTCGGCCCATGACCTCCTCGAGCAACTCGAGCATGAAATCACCCCCCGCACCGAAACAGACCATCACCCGTTCCGCCGGGCGCTGGTTTCAAATCTGCTGCCAAAAACGGCAGTCCTGCTCACGGTTACGGCATTCTGGCTGATGGTCACCATGCGTCAGGGGGGCATAACCACCGTTACCGCCCCGGTCAAGATCCAGGGGCTGCCCGACGACCTCGTCCTGCTGAAAAGCACCCCCGAACAGGTAAATGTCAAGATCACCTCCCGCTCAAGCCTGGCACCGCCCCCGGGCAAACTGGATCTGACTGCTGAAGTTGACATAGGCGACATCCGCGAGGGACAGACCACTGTCACGATCAAACCGTCCAATTTTACCCTTCCCCCGGGCCTGACCATCAGTGAGGTCAACCCGCCCGGCATAAAAATTACAACCGAGAAGAAATCACGCCGGATTGTGCCGGTCCGTCCCGCCCTCCGCGGAGCACTGCCGCGCGGTTCTGCACCAGGTCATGTACTGAAGGTTGATCCGGCCACCGTCGAAATCGAGGGACCAGCCAGCCAGATCGCCCGCACCGAGCAAATCTTGACCACCACCATTGATGCCAGCAGGATCGGCCGCGGGACCGAATATCGGGCCGGCCTGTCAGCTCCGGCTTCCATCCGGATTCTGCGTGAGGAGCCGGTCACCTTGACACTTACCCGCCGTAAAGGTCGCTAACGCCCACACCATTACACCACAATTTATACAATAGTGGCCTGCTTATTGCTTGCAGCACGAGTGCGCAGCAGGGACTTTTTGGTTGACATTTCAGGCCATCTGTTATAAAAACGTTTCCCGGCAGCAAACAATTTAGAACAAACAAAGGAGGGAAGATGACACATATCCGCACCATCATCGCGCTTTGTATCATGCTTGTTGCCTCTCCCCAGCTCGTTCTGGCTTCCAAGACCCATGTTGTCCGCAAGAGCGAGTCGCTTCATTCCATCGCTCGCAAATACCATGTCACCGTTGACGAACTGAAGTCGGTCAACAACCTGAGCGGAACCCATGTGGACCGCGGTGCCAGAATCATCATCCCGTCCCATGCTGATGTGAAAAAAACTACCGTTGAAAAACCATCAAGCTACAAAGTTTCGAAGGGTGATACCCTTCCGGCCGTTGCCAGAAAAACCGGCGTAAAAATGTCGGAACTGCGCCGGCTGAACGGACTGAAAGGCAACCGGATCAAGCCTGGTCAGATTCTGGCACTGAATGATACCCGGATCGATGTCCCGGCAACCCGCATGGCAACGGCAGCCAACCGGCTCGAGCTGGTCAACAAGGAACTGCTCAATGAGCAGGAATTCAGCAGCACCTTGGCCGAGCTGACTGATATCGACTCGGAACGCCCGGTGGACTTGGCAAAAAATCTGGAAGAGAACAGCAACAACGTCAGCAAACTGAAAACGTCGGCCTACAGTTTCCTAGGGGCCCGCTACCGCTTCGGCGGTAACAGCCGCAACGCGCTTGACTGCTCCAGCTTCGTGCAGCAAGTTTTCCGCGAGCAGAAAGTTTCCCTTCCCCGTACCGCTCGCGAGCAGTTCCATGTCGGCAATGAAGTCATGCGCGGCGACCTGCGGAAGGGCGACCTGGTCTTCTTCCAGACCTACGCCCGCTTCCCCTCGCACGTCGGTATCTATCTGGGTGACCGAAAAATGATCCACGCCTCGTCACGGGACCGGCGGGTCGTCATTTCATCCATGGACACCCCCTATTACCTGTCCCGCTACCTGGGCGCCCGGCGGGTTGGCAAAGCGGTTCCCGAGGCGATCAACTTCAACGAGCTGCTGCTTGGCGTAGAGGAGGAGCAGGAGTCAGAGGCCCTGACCAACGACTTCATGGGTATCTCGCTCAACAACTGATTTCCTTCATCCAGCGATTCCACAATCCGGGCCTTGTGCCCGGATTTTTTTTGCCCGGCCCATGAGCATTCTGCTTGCCTACATATCGGGGGCCCCCGACCGCTCCGACCCCTACCTCAACCTGCTTCCCAGCGGGCTGTGCTATCTGCACGCCGTTCTCCGTGAAGCCGGGCATGACTCCCGGCTGGCCAATGTTTCGGCCTGGAAACCGGACGCCATTGAGCAGTTTCTGCGCGCCAACCCGCCCCGGATGGCCGGCATATCCCAATGGACCCACAACCGGCACCAGTCGCTGAAACTGGCCCGCACCATACGCCGGCTTGCCCCGGAATGCATGATTGTCATGGGTGGCGGCCACGCCAGCTTCTGCTATGCCGACATACTGCTGGATAACGCTGTGGATGCTGTCGTACTGGGAGAGGGAGAGGAAACGCTGCTCGAACTGGCTGACCTCGTCTCACAAGGGCTCGACTACCGCCATGTTGCAGGCATTGCCGTACACGGCGACCAGGGGCCGGTCAAGACGCCATCCCGCACACCCCGCAATAACCTCGACAGCCTGTCAGTACCCGCCCGGTACCTCGACACGGCAAGTTATGGCATTGATCGTGAGCTGCAGGCTGAATTCATCCTGACCGCCCGGGGCTGCCCCTGGGACTGCCACTTCTGTAGTTCGCCCGCTTTCTGGGGCCGCACGGTCCGCTTTCGCTCCCCGGCCGCCATTCTGGACGAGATGCTCTTCATCCGCGATCACTTTGGACTGATCTACTTTTCGATGCGGGATGACACGTTCACTGCCAACCGCCGCCGGGCACTCGACTTCTGCCGAATGCTGGCCGACTCCGGGGCCGGGCTGCTCTGGAACTGTCAATCCAGCGTCAGGTCCCTTGATATGGAGCTGCTGACCGCGATGAAACACGCCGGATGCGAGTGTATCCAGCTTGGCGTTGAATCTGGTTCACCGGCCGTCCTTGAGAAACTCGGCAAATCGATCACCCCGCAGCAGGTCGAATCGGTCGCTGCCATGATCCGCGCGGTCGGTATACATCTGTCGATCTACCTGATCTCCGACCTGCCGGGCGAATCCGCCCGCGACCATGAACTGACCCGCAGCCTGATCCGGCGTATCAGTCCGGATGACGGCTACGTTTCTCCCCTGGCCTACTATCCCGGCACCGAAATTTTCCACCAGGCGGTTGCCACAGGGGACGCTCCCGCAGACCTCTTCCTCCGGTCGGGGGAGCAGGCGCTCTACGCACAACCGGGGCGACAAGGGGCTACACGGCTGCTGAAAACCTTTTCGGCCCTGCCGCATAACATTCCTGACTTTGAGGCCCAGAAACGGCTCCTGGGCTTCTGCCACACCACCAGCATCATGGCCGGGACCCGCTACGAAGAGGATGGACGGAACAGCAAGGCTGCCGCCGAGTATCAGGAGGTTTGCGAAAAGATGCCCCATTCTCCCTGGGGATGGTATCTGCGGGGTGAACTGCTCCGGCGGACCGGCAACCATCGCGAATCCAGGCTCTGCTACCACCGCGTTCTTGAGCTGGTGCCACATCATGGGCCATCCCGCCAGGCGCTCGGCTTAAAAAAAACGGGGCCATGAATTCATGGCCCCGCCGGTCCTGCTGGTCGTACTGACGTCGACTACTTGACGATCCGGATTCCCGGAACGAACATGATCTTGTCGAACGTCTTGTTGAGGGTCTTGCTCTGGAAGTTCTGCATCGGAGGAGTTTCCGGGAACTCGATATTGTCTCCGACTTTGACCTTGATCTCCGGAAGAGCCAGCCACACTTTCTGCCCTTTTTCGTCAGCGGCTTCCACATAAGTGTATCCGCCGGCATTCATGGTCTGGGTGATCTTGCCTTTTTTGCCGACCCCGGCAGGAATTTCCTGGGCCTTCATTCCGGCGTGCGGATCACCGCCCGGTGCCGGTGCTGCACCTGCCGGCGGCATCTGGCCCGGCTGAGCCGGTGCTCCTGCTGCCGGCTGCTGCGGAGCCTCTGTCTTGGGTTTGTCTTTGCACCCTGCCACTGCGAGTGCCGCGATGGAAAAAATAACCAGTGCTGTTTTTTTCACCTGCAACCTCCTGTTTTTTTGGTATCGATCTTTTATATCATACCGGCAAAATTAATTCCAAGCTAAAAAACAAATCGCGATCAACGCTGGCGTTGAGACGCATCTGTGGTATAAGCAAGATACCGGACAGATTGCAGTTCCGGAATCGGGACCCGGCACGGGAGGTAGATCATGTTTGAATCCGCAGAGCTCGGCCACAGCATCAGCAAGGATATCTGGAAAAAAGAGGTGCCCGAGTTGCGCGAGAACCTGCTCGACGCACAACTCGACCTTCTGCAGACAAAGAAATTCCCGGTGGTAATCCTGGTGGCCGGCGTCGACTGTGCCGGCAAGGGAGAAACCGTCAACATCCTCAACGAATGGATGGATCCCCGCCACATCGAGACCCACGCCTTGCGCGACCTGACCGACGAAGAGCTGGAGCGCCCCCAGATGTACCGTTACTGGCGCGTACTGCCGCCACGGGGCAAGATCGGGATTTTCATCGGCACCTGGTACTCGGCCCCTCTGGTGGAAAATGTCTATGGCACGATCAAGAACGCCGAACTGGACCAGCGTCTGGAGCGGATCATCCGCTTCGAGAAGATGCTCTGCGACGAGGGGGCCCTGGTACTCAAGTTTTGGCTGCATCTTTCCAAGGACCAGCAGAAGAAAAAGCTGAAAGGCCTTGAGAAAGACCCTTCTACGCGCTGGCGGGTAACTGACAAGGACTGGCAGAACTACAAGATGTACGACACGTTCCGCAAGGTTTCAGAAAGGATGCTGCGCTCCACCAGCACTGCAGAATCCCCCTGGATCATTGTTGAGGGGAGCGATCCCCGCTACCGCTACCTGACGATCGGCAAAGCCCTGCACAGCGCCCTGCGCCAGCGCCTTGACGCACCTGCCCCCCCCGAGCATGACGAACCGATCCCCCCCATGACCCCGTCGATCGACAACCTTTTGCTGCTGAACACCCTCGACTTGAAACGCACGATCAAAAAACGCGACTACGAGGACCAGCTGGAAAAGCTTCAGGGGAGGCTGAACCTGCTGACCCGCCATGATCAGTTCCGCAAGCTGTCGGTTGTGGTGGTGTTTGAAGGGAACGACGCCGCCGGCAAAGGGGGGAGCATCCGCAGAATCACCCAGGCGCTCGATGCCCGGCAATACCGGATCATTCCGGTTGCCGCACCGACCGAGGAAGAGCGGGCCCAGCCCTATCTCTGGCGTTTCTGGCGCAATATTCCCCGCAAGGGGCGCTTTGCCATTTTCGACCGGTCCTGGTACGGCCGGGTACTGGTGGAGCGGGTGGAGGGCTTTTGTTCCCGGGCTGACTGGATGAGGGCCTACGGCGAGATCAACGATTTTGAGGAGCAGATGGTCCGCAACCGGACCGTGGTAGTCAAGTTCTGGCTGGCAATCAGCCAGGATGAACAGCTGCGGCGCTTCAAGGAACGGGAAAAGATCGGCTTCAAGCGGTTCAAAATCACTGAAGAGGACTGGCGCAACCGTGACAAATGGCCCGAATACGAGCGAGCGGTCTGCGACATGGTTGACCGCACCAGCACCGAGATCGCTCCCTGGACCCTGGTCGAGGCCAATGACAAAAACTATGCCCGGATCAAGGTGCTGAAAACCCTCTGCGAGCGGATCGAAAGCGCCTTGGGCAAATAGCCCCCCGGCAGGTCAGTGCAGTTTCACACCGAAGCGCTCTTCGCACTCCTGGAAGAGCGCCTTCATTTCGTTGTCAGACAGCTCATCGAGCACCACCGCCCCTTTCTGGTCACGCTCAACCTCCGTAATCCCCGGATAACTCTTTTCCAGCTTCCTGATTTCGACCGCCTGGCTTTTGATGGTTGCCAGAAGGCGGCGTTTTTCAGCCTCGAGATCATATTTTTCAATGGCGGAGCGGATAGCGAATGTCAGGTCATGGTCATTCCAGGGTTTTGAGAAAAAACGGTAGATCTCACCCTCGTTGACCGCTTTCATGGCCGCATCTAGGGTGGCATGGCCGGTCAGCATGATCCGGATCGTCTCCGGATAGAGCAGCCTGACCTGGGACAAAAGCTCCGACCCCTGCATCCCGATCATCCGTTCATCAGAAACAACAACCTTGAAACTGCGATTTTTGAGCAGTTCCAGCGCCTGTTCCCCGCCACCGGCGGTGGCAATCTCATAGGGCTCGTCAAACAGGGCCCGTTTCAGAGCCGATAAAACATTCTCCTCATCATCAACCAGCAGTATGGAACTCATACGGTAATCCTCCCTTCGGAATCAGGCAATCCGCGCCGGTCCACCCCGCAGAACGGGCAGACACCCCACCCTTCCTCTAGCGGCATCCGGCAGGAGCGGCAACAGTTGTGGCGAAACGAACCGCAATGGGGGCAAAACAGGAACTTTGAGTCGATCGTCCGGCGACAGGCCTCGCAGACCCGTTCCATCCGGACAGTCGGGCCGACCACCCGCATCACTTCGTCCAGAGTTGTCCAGCCGCGCCGGACCTTCTCCAGACCATCCTCAAGCAGCGTCCGCATTCCGTTGGTACGCACCAGATTAAGCAGTTCCGACTCTTTGTAATCAGTGCCGATCAACCGGCGGAAATCATCGTTCATCACAAACAGCTCATAGACCCCGACCCGGCCGCGGTAGCCGGTAGCATTGCATTGGGGGCACCCTTGGCCAACCATGACCGTCGCACCGAAAAAATCGCCCGGCAGATGCAGAAGTTCCAGCAGTCGCGGATCAGGCGGCGCCGGGGCGGCGCAGCCGCTGCAGACTTTGCGCACCAGCCGCTGGGCGATTACCCCCTCCAGAGCCGAGGCAATGATATAGGGTTTGATCCCCATGTCGATCAGACGGGTGATCGATGAGACGGCACTGTTGGTATGCAGGGTTGTCAGAACCATGTGCCCGGTCAGCGCTGCCTTGAAAGCGGTGTCAGCCGTCTCGAAATCGCGCATTTCCCCCACCAGGATCACGTCAGGGTCCTGGCGCAGGGTGGCACGCAGCACCTGGGCAAAGGAGAGGCCGATCTTCTCGTGGATTGAAACCTGATTGGCCTCCTCCAGAAAATACTCGACCGGCTCCTCGATCGTCTCAAAGTTCTTGCTCGGGTTCATCATGGCCGACAAAAGCGAATAGAGCATGGTCGTCTTGCCGCTGCCGGTCGGGCCGGTGGCGATCACGACCCCCTGGGGCTTGCGGCTGATGATCTCGATCTTGCCGAAGTCCTCCTGCAGCACCCCCAGATCTTCCAGACGCTTGATTGAAGCGCTCTTGTCAAGGATGCGCATGACGATCTTCTCGCCGTTGATGGTCGGCAGCGATGACACACGCATATCGACCACCCGGGTGCCGGCCTTGACCGTGATCCTGCCGTCCTGCGGGCGCCGGCGCTCGGCAATATCCATCTTGGCCAGAATCTTGATCCGGGAAATAACCGCCGGATGCAGATCAGATGGGATCTTGATCTTGGCGTGCAGCATCCCGTCGATCCGGTAGCGGATAAGGGTGTACTTGGTTTTCGGTTCGATATGGATGTCGCTGGC
>DCNF01000026.1:13084-13849 GCA_002322035.1 Geobacter sp. UBA1603 | reverse complement strand
ATGATCGCGTTAACGATCCTGATAACCGGTGGGACCTTAGACGAGCCGATCAGCTCCTCGACCGTGGCCTCCTTCTCATCATCGTCAAGCACGATATCGATCTCATCAAGCGGTTCCAGGTCGCCGAACTCCTCCAGGNNCGGCTACGGCCCACCCCTGCTCGATCTTCTCGCCGATCTGGGATGACGTGGCCAGCACCGGGACCACACGCAGGCCGGTCACCCGGGCGATATTATCGCTGGTGATGATATCTGACGGATCTGCCATGGCAACGGTCAGGGTCGAGCCTTCCAGCCGCACCGGGACAAGCCGGCTTTTTTCGCACAGCTCTCGCGGCAGACAGCGGGCCACGTTGTGAGGGACATTCAGCTCACGCAGGTCAAGGTATTCGACGCCCAGGTGCTTCTGCAGGGCAGCCATGATCCGTGACTCGGTCAGGATACCGGAACGGACCAGAAAATCACCGAGGAACTCGTGGGACTCCTTCTGGCGGCGGGAGAGATCGAGCTCCTCCTTGCCGATCAACCCGGCCTTGAGCAGAATATCACCGAGCATCCCCCGGTTTTCCTCAAACAGCCCAGAGAAGCTCTTGATCTTGCTCTGCTGCTGGCGGGCAACCTCTTTCAGGCGCCGGTTCTCGTGCATCAGCACGAACTGCTGCAGGGCCAGGGAGACTGTCAGGCGCAGGTCCTCGTCATTCCAGGGTTTTGTGATGAATTTGTAGACCGCTCCCTCCTTGACAGCCCCCATGATCGAATTGACATC
>DCNF01000026.1:12642-13018 GCA_002322035.1 Geobacter sp. UBA1603 | reverse complement strand
AGCATGATCCGGATCGTCTCCGGGTACTGCTCCCGGACCTGCTTGAGCAGCTCGGCACCGGTCATGCCCGGCATGCGGTGATCGCTCACGATCAGGTGCACGGTCTGACGCGCCATGATTTCCAGTGCTGCCATACCGGACGGTGCCAGCAGGATCGTGTAGTTCTCGTCCATGAAAATGCGGCGGAGCGAATTAAGCACGTTTTCTTCATCGTCAACAAACAGAAGCGTAAAGGCCTGCTCCGCTTCCGGCGTGTCGAGCTCGAGCGGCTCTTCGGCATTTTTCTGGGGCGACATGGCTTTAAAAAGGTCGGCGTAACGACTCATTCACAATTCCTTACTTTCTGCCCTGATGATTGACTACAGCCCTTCCAGAA
>DCNF01000026.1:3611-12461 GCA_002322035.1 Geobacter sp. UBA1603 | reverse complement strand
TGCTTCCAAAAGGTCTGAAACGCGGCGGCTGACCAGTTCGAAGCGCTCCTGATCGGCCAGTTGCAGGCGTGTGCGGCGCAGCTGGCCGATGGCGCCCGCAAGCCCGTCCAGCGGACCGGCCCCCGGCAGACCGGACAGCTCCTCCAAAAGTATTTCAAGCTGCCGCTCCAGCAGGAAAACCGGCATCCCGCGAAACGACAGCACCCTGCCCAGCCAGAGAACCTGCTCGACAATTTCGGCCTCGTCCCTGCCGGCCAGGGCGGCCAGCCAGGCCACGTCACTGTCGGTAAAGCGCCGACCCCGCTCCCCGTAGCGCTGCTCGAAATAGGGAAACTCTTCCCGGCAGCGGTTCCCGGCGGTCAGGGCCGCCGCAAGAACGGCAGGATCCTGGGGAACCGGATGATCGCCCGCTTCGGGGTTGAGTCCCGATGCGGCATAGCCGCTCCCCTGCTCCGGTATGGGGTAGAGCAGGGTATGAAAACGGACCAGGTGGTCGTACATATCCTGCGCCCCCTCGATCGCCTCGGGCGCCAGGTTGACATCGGCGACGTTGACTATCGTGCGGAACTCATGCCAGGCATAGTCGGTGCCGTCACCATAGCCGCGATAGAAGCGCGTCCCCCGTTCGTCGAGATCAAAGCATTTTACGATATCAGGGAGATGAACCTGATTGCCCCGCATGGTCCCCTGCAGCACATAGATATATCCGAGCAGGCTGCCGACCGGCGCAAGCCTTACCCGGGAAGCCGCCTCGAGAATAACGCCGGTGGCCGGGACGATGTCCGGGACCATCCGCCCGGCAAAGTATGACAGATCATCGCAGAGCATGGCAAAACGCTCCTGCATGCTTGCCTGCAGGTGACCGCTCAACGGCTCGGGCAGGATCGAAAGCTGGGTGCGGAGCGTGGCGAACAGCACGGCAAATCCGCGCAGCTGGCCAATGTAGCTTTGCAGCGGCAGGGTCCCGTCCACCAGAGCCTGCACAAAGGGGAGCCGTTCCATCCCCTCGTGACGGTGCCAGGTCTCCATCCGCAACTGGCTTAATAATGTCGATGTATGCTGTGCGACCATAACCTGTCCCGCCTCCCCTTCAAAGAGCTCTGTTCATCAGCCGGCCGTTTGCGCCGGTTTCCCGCCGTCGTCAGCCGGCGGGGCCATTCCAAAATGCTTCTCAAAACAATGCGGGCAGATACCATGGCTGAACAAAGCATCGGAATGCTCTGAAATATAGCGCTCCAGCTGCTGCCAGGACTGGTCCTCGCTACGGATCTGCTTGCAGTACATACAGATCGAGATGATCCCTTCCAGACGCTTGACCCGGGCCAACGCCTCTTCCAGCTCCCGGTTGCGGCTGGCAAGCAGATCGCGCTGGTGCTTGAGCCGCAGGTGGTTCGTGACACGCAGCACAACCAGGCCCACATCAAACGGTTTCATGATATAGTCGACCGCCCCCAGCTCAAGCCCCTGGGCCTCCCCCTGGCCGCGATCAAGGGCGGTAATGAAGATCACCGGAATATCGGCAAAGGCAGGTTCAGCCTTGATCAACTGGCAGGTCTCAAACCCGCTCATCTCCGGCATCATCACATCGAGCAGGATCAGATCAGGTTGATGCTCTTTGACCATGCTGATCGCCTCGAAACCGCTTTCGGCAGAAAGCACATCGAACTGGTCGGCCAGCGCCCCGGCAATTACCTGAATATTGATCCGTTCGTCATCAACCACCAGCACTTTAAATCGTTCCATTACACCTCCTGATCGGTGCCGGATCCTCCCGCTGCAACGACACGGCCAAGCACCCGCTTCATCTCCAGCACCAGCTTTTCATATTCAAGCGGCTTGGTGGCACAACCGTCAAACCCCATGGCGAGGAACCGCTCCTGCTCGTCTTTCAAGGCATAGGCGGTCAGGGCAATCACCGGCTGATGCCGGCCGGTCTGCAACTCCCCGCGGCGCAACTCCTGCAGCGCCTCGTCTCCCCCAAGAACCGGCATATTGATATCCATCAGCACCAGATCATACTGCCCGTGTGCCAGTTTTTCCAGCGCCTGGCGGCCATCGCCCGCCACCTGCACCCGGTGGCCTATTTTTTCGAGGATCCGGGAGGCGAGTGTACGGTTGATATCAGAATCCTCTACCAGCAGCAGATCAAGGCCCGGGCCATCCCAGACGTCATCCATGCTCACGGTGTGCGAAAGCGGCACAGGGCCAGATGCCGGAACGAGCGGCAGCGAAAGCCGGAACGTGCTCCCTCCCCCCGGCCTGCTCTCGACGGCCAGCCCGCCTCCCATCAGGACCGCCAGGCGTTGGCAGATCGTCAGCCCGAGCCCGGTCCCGCCAAAACGGCGGGTGATGCTGCTGTCGGCCTGGATAAAGGGATCGAATATTTTTCCCAGTGCGTCCGGGGAGATGCCGATCCCGGTATCGCTGACCGCCAGATCCAGCCGGCCCGCCGCAGGCTGGCTGGCTGAAATGGTTACACGGCCGCTTTCGGTAAACTTGACCGCATTGCCGACCAGATTGTTGAGAACCTGCTTCAGCCGCAGCGGATCGCCGGAGATCCCGTCCGGCAGATCTGCGGACCGCTCCACCCCGATGGTCAACCCCTTGGCTTCCGCCCGGGCGGCATTGTTCCTGACGACCTCCTCCAGACATGCCGCGAGACTGAAATCGCGCTGCTCCAGTTCGACCCGTTTGGCCTCGATCTTGGAGAGGTCGAGGAGATCATTGATGATCGCCAGCAGGCTGTTGCCCGACTGGACAATCGCCTCGGCGTATTCTTTCTGCTCCGGCATCAGCGGGGTGTTCTTCAGCAACTGCCCCATGCCGATCACCCCGTTCAGCGGGGTTCTGATCTCGTGGCTCATGTTGGCCAGAAACTCGCTTTTGGCCTGACTGGCGGCCAACGCGGCTCCGTGGGCTTTCTGCAGCTCGCTTTCGGCCTGCTTGCGGCCGGTGATATCCTCCTTGACCGCCGCAAAATGGGCGATCGAACCATCCTCGGCCACCACCGGGAAGAGATGGGCCAGTTCCCAGTAAACGCTACCGTCTTTCCGGCGGTTGCAGAGCTCACCGCTCCACTCGCGGCCGGACTGCAGGTGCTCCCACATCTGGCGAAACAGCTCCGGGTCGGTCTGATCCGTCTTGAGGATGCGCGGATTCTGGCCGAGCGCTTCTTCGGATGTATAGCCTGTCAGACGGGTAAAGGTGGGATTGACGTAGCCGATGCTCCCCTCGCGGTCGGTCACTACAACCGAAACCGGGCTCTGGTCGATGATCCTCGACAAAAGACTGACCTGGGCGGCACTCTTCTTCAGATCGGCAATCCAGCGCTCCAGCTGGAACATCAGCACGAGTACGACACCGGCAAAGATCGCCGCGATAAGGACCTTGACAAGGGTGTCGCGCTTCCACGGCGCGATCAGCTCTTCCCAGTTGTAACAAATACGGGCCACCAGGGGATAATCGCCCGGCAGCTTGCTGTAGGCCACGAGGCAGTCGGCGTTGACAAACGGGTCACCTGTCTCGCGGTAGGCGCCCCAGGGCGCCTGCTGCAGGGCCTGGCTGAAAAGCCTGCTTCCGGAAAGCGTGGTCGACAAGGCCCGTTCGTCTGCCGGCGAAGCGACCACCAGGAAACCGTCATTGCGAACCAGTGCCAGGTGGTGCGAACGGCTGCCGACCAGTGTGGCATAGAGCTTTTCGAAATAGGCCGGCTCGATCGAGACCGCTATCAGCCCGGCAAAACGGCCATCGGCGTCTTTCAGCCGGCGCGATATGGAAAATCGCCACTGGTTGCTGATCCGGTTGTAATAGGTCCGGGAAATATAGCTGGAATCACCCGGATCATCACGGTGACGGATAAAATATTCACGGTCTGCCAGGGAAATCCGCGTGATCGGGTATGCCAGCGACGACGCACTCAACACCCCCCGCCGGTCCACATAGTACATCGAAACGGCCTGGGGCATACTTCTGCTCAAGGTCTGAAAGTGGAGAAACAGCTCACGCTCATCCGTCAGCACCCCACCGTTATTCTTGATTTCATGCAGAATCAGATCAAGGGCCCGGTCCGCTTCGCCCAAGGTCCGGGCAGCGTGCTCCGCCATGATCCGGGCCTGTTTCTCCCCCTCGCCGGTCAACTCCCGTGCTTCCTGCTGGTAATCGTGATAGAGACTGAAAAACAATAACGACAGGGACAGCAGCAGAAATAGCAGCACCGCCTGCCGGATCCTGCGACAGATGGCGGTATGGGTGCCGCTCATGTAACAGTTCCGGCGGTCTCGGGCAATGGCAGCAGAACGCTGACCGTTGTCCCCTCCCCTTCGACCGAGGCCAGCTCGACACTGCCACCAACTCCGGCAATGATCTCACGGGCAACGGTCAAACCCATGCCGGTGCCGCTGCCAACCTCGCGGGTGGTAAAAAAGGGCTCAAAAACCCGTCGAAGCACCTCCGGAGACATCCCGCAGCCGTTATCGGCGATCCTGATGACAATTTTTCCTTCTTCCACCCGGCTGGAAACCCGGAGCTCAAGCCCGGCATTACGCGACAGAAGCGCATTCTGCATGATCGTCAGCAGGGCCTGATCAATCAGCCCCGGCTGGCAGGCAACGGGTGGGAGCGGCTGCAGATCGCGCACGACCGTCACCCTCCCGGCCATCTGCGGATCCAGGACCGACAGGGTCCGCTCCAGCTCCAGATTCAGATCGGCATCAGCCGGCCCGGCATCATCCACATGGGAAAAACTCTTCAGATCAGCCACGATGGCGGCGATCCGGTCGACCCCCTCCAGGGACTGCCGCAAGAGCTCGGCACTGTCGGTCAGGACAAAGTCGATCTTAAGCTCCCGGCGACGCTGCTCGGTCTGGCTGATCAGCTGCTGTAGAGGAGTGTTGCCTGAAATCAGAAGCTGATAACAGTTAAGCATCTCCCGCAGCCGCTCCAGATAGCGGCCAAAGGTATTCAGGTTGCTGCGGACAAAACCATTGGGATTGTTGATTTCATGGGCCATGCCGGCCGCCAGGCTGCCGACGGCGGCCAGCTTTTCCTGTTGCAGCATGCGGGAGTAAGCCTTCTGCAGGTCGGCGGTGCGGGCCTCAACCTGCTGCTCCAGAGAAACAGCCAGCTCGCGGTAGCGTTTTTCCGACTCAACCAGCTTGCGGTTGGTTTCTACCAGCTGATCGTAGGACTCCTGCACGATCGCCGTATGCACCTCGGTGGTCAGCATCCGCTTCAGGTTGTTGGTGATGATCAGCTGGAGGGCATCCCGGGCCAGCAGGGTCAGCCCATCGGCAACCCCGCCAATGGCGGCGCCGCAGAAAACCTGGAGCGTCCCCTTGGGTTCTCCCTCCACCAGCAGGTTGTGCCGCAGTTCACGGGCTGCGTCATCATCTCCATCGCCCCCCTGGCGGCAGATCGGCAGCCCATCCTCGTCAAGAACCGCGGCATAGTGCGGGCCGGCCTTGACCAGGCTGCGCAGCAGCGGTTCGATCTCGGCCCGGGAGACGATATCGGCAATTCGCTTCTCCGCCCCGATCACGAATTCGAGCTGGGTATGCGGCATCTACGACTCCCCCTGCTCCCGGGTCATGCACTCACGCACATAGGCAACCATATCGCGGTCATGGTTGCGAACATGCTGGATCACCCAGCGCACCATCTTGCCGGTCAGGGCTGCGGCCAGTTCGCGGGAGGCCCCTTCGTCCTGCAGGCGCGTCTTCAGCTCACTTGCGTCACGGGTAAAATCTGCGTGCTCCTGGCGCTGTTCGTCGATGCGCGGATAGCTGTAACGCTGCATATAGCGCTCTTCCGTCGCAAAGTGGGTCTGGGCATAATTATAGAGGAAATCAGCCATCTCCAGCAGAAGCTGGTTGGCGCTTCCTTCCTGAACCGCATCGGAAAAACGGGAAAAATGCTCCACGATCGAACGGTGCTGCTGATCGATCTCATCGATGCCGAGTACAAACGTCTCATCCCATGCCAAGGCCATTATCTTCCCCCTGTCACTGTTCGGCCGGTCGCAGGACCGCCCTGATAAATTCATCCCGCTCGACCCCGAAGCGGGCGCTCAACCCGTAACGGGCATCAACCCCGTCGAATGTCAGGCCGAGCACCGTGCGAAAGGTCTCCTGGACGCCCCACCCCTGAAGGGCCGAGGCCATGATTACCGGCAGGCCGGACGGTTCCCAGGCCGCACGGATTTCACGTTCATCCACCACACCCGGCAGGTCGCGCTTATTGAACTGGACCACCAGCGGCAGCCGTTCGATCGAAAGCCCGACCATGGCCAGGTTTTTCTCCAGGTTGTCAAAGCTCTCAAAGTTGATCGCCATCTGCTCGCTACGCGAATCAGCCACAAAAACCACCCCGTCGGCCCGCTGGAGCACCGCCTTGCGCGTGGCGTCGTGGCGGACCTGCCCCGGCACGGTGTAGACCTTGAGCTTGATCTTCATGCCGCTGGGCGCCTCATAGAAAAAGGGGAGCAGATCGAAGTAGATCGTACGGTCCTCGGTGGTGTCAAGGAGCATCAGCTCACCGCGCCCCTCCAGGGAGAGCTGGTCATGGAGCGCCAGAAGGTTGGTGGTCTTTCCCGACATGGCTGGTCCGTAGTAGACCAGCTTGAGCACCATCCGCCGTTCCTGTTCGCTGAACTCGATCATGACATCAGCACCGGCTGCTGCTACACATCGGAGACCTGCACGAAAATCCCGTGGTCAGGCGGGCTCTTGCGGTAATGGCTGCGGATCAGGGACACCCCGGCCGAATCCAGCACGCTGCCGCGCGGCATCAGCAGCACGCCGTTGCCGCTTTCCACATCCCGGGCGATGACCATGCCGGGGGTCAGGGCGGCCGGCGTCACCTCAACCTCTGACAATCCGCCCGCTTTCTTCCCTTCAAAATAGACGATGCGGGTGATCCCCTGAAATTTCGGCAGCAGCTGGGGATCGAACAGGGTCCCGCTGTGAAATCGGGCACTCATCAGGGCGTACTCGGCCCGGTGCTGATTGACCGAGCGGGCCGACTTCTCAATGAAATCGGCAATGGCGATCAGCCGGGCCCCGAGTGGAATCTGATCGCCCTTGAGCCGGTCCGGAAACCCGCTGCCGTCGTAGGCTTCGTGGTGGCCGCGGATCAGGGGGATGACCGGGGCCAGGTCGTCAACCCGCCCGAACATCGCCGCCCCGCGCAGCGGGTGCTGGCGGTAGTCGCTGGCCTCGCTGTCGGACATCTCGTCCAGATGCTTGTGCAGAGTGGCGGAAAGGGTGCCGAACTTACCGGCATCGTGCAGGAGCGCCCCCAGCCGCAGGGTGGCCATCGCCTCGCCATCCATCCCCATCTTGCGGGCCACGTCGGTCACCAGGGTACTGACGGTGCGGGCGTGCATCGCCAGTCGGTCGCCCATCACCTCCAGAAAATTGTCGAAGGTGGCGGCGATCAAGCCGACCGGGCTTTTTTCGTCAACCGTTTTCAGGGCCTGGCTCTGCTCCCGGATCGTGGCGGCGGTCTGCAGCAGGCGTTTTTTCAGATTATCATTCCACTGCTCGAGTTCTTTGTTCTGCTGTTCAATGATCCCGTTCAGGTGGCGCTTTTCTTCTTCATCCCGGTACTGCTGGACCGTGGAGCGGACAATCTCCAGCAGTTCATCGTCGTCCCATGGTTTGGAGATGTAGCGGCTGGCGCCGCCTTTGTTGATCGCCTCGACCGTGGCGTTGGCGTCCGAATAGCCGGTCAGCAGGATCCGCAGGGCATGGGGCGCGATCTCCCGCGAGCGGCCGAGAAATTCGGCGCCGTTCATCCCGGGCATGCGCTGATCGGAAATGATCAGCCCCACATTGGTGAGGGTCGGCAGCAGCTCCAGGGCCGCTTCCCCCGAAGAGGCGGTCTGCACCTCGAATTCTTCGTCCATCAGCAGCCGCTTCAGCGAGCGGAGGATATTCTCCTCGTCATCCACCAACAGCACGGTTATGGACGCTGTTTCAGTGCTCATTGACAGCGACCTCCTCGGCCAGCGGCAAAAACAGCTCCATCAACTGCGGGTCAAAATGGGTGGCCGCCATCTCTTTCATGATGCTGATGGCTTTGTCGTGCGGATAGGCCTTGCGGTAGGGGCGGTCGGAGTAAAGGGCGTCAAACACATCCACAATCGCCACGATACGGGCCTCGATCGGGATATGCTCCCCCTTGAGCCCCGACGGATACCCTTTCCCGTCGTAACGTTCGTGATGGTAGAGGATGATATTGATTACCGTCTCGGACATGTGCGCCTGGCGGGCCACCTCCGACCCCCAGCGGGGATGCTGCATGACCGTTTCCATATCATTTTCGTTAAGTTTGCCGGCATAATTGAGCACCCCTTCCGGCACCCCGATCTTGCCGCAATCGTGCAGCCAGCCGCCATGCTTGATGTCGCTGATCGTGGCCTCATCCAGTCCCGCCTTGCGGGCCAGACTGACCGCATAGCTGGCGACCCGGTCACAGTGCCCCTTGGTGTAGGGATCCTTCAGCTCTACGGTCTGGGCCAGGGAAAGGTAGACTGTCTCGTCGTCGGTGGCCAGCGACTCCACCAGCTGGTAGCGCATCAGCGCCTCATCGATCACCTGCATCAGTTCCTGGTTGTTCCAGGGCTTGGTGACAAAACGGAAGGCCTCGCTCTTGTTGATGGCATCAATCGCAATCGAAAGATCGGCATAGGCGGTCATCATGATCCTGACCGCCTGGGGTCGGATCGCCTTAGCCCGGGCCAGAAACTCGATACCGCGCATACCGGGCATCAGGTAGTCGGATACAACCACCATCACCTCTTCTTTTTCAAGAATGGCCAGCGCTTCCTGTCCAGAAGACGCGAAAAGACAA
>DCNF01000026.1:198-3572 GCA_002322035.1 Geobacter sp. UBA1603 | reverse complement strand
ACATCGTCGCGCTCGTGGTACATTCGCTCAAGAGCGCTTCGGATCGGCTGCTCGTCGTCGACAAAAAGTACGGTGCGCATAGGATCAGACCTCCAGGAAAAGAAGTACGACAGACTGGCTGCCGCAATAAGTGAATGAATGCCCCAGTACCCGGTAGCTGCAGCCCCCCAGGGCTGTCTCGAGGCTGATACTGCCGGACTCGCGGGTCTGCTGCACCAGCTGGCCGAGGGCCGTATCGCAGCACTGGCCAATTTCGACGCCAAACACATCGCTGCAGACGGTCGACAGGATCGCAACCCCCCGGTCGTTGCAGCAGGCGACCATGTCAGTTTCATCGATGCCAACCACTCCTGCCGGGAGGTTATTGACCAGGCTCTGGGAAAACTCCAGGGCCCGGTTACGCAGTTCCAGCTGTTCGGTACGCTGGCGCACCTTCTCTTCCAGCTCGTGATTGGCCAGGGCCAGCTTTTCGAGCAGCTCACGGTTTTTCTTGAACAGGAAGTAGCGCTCAAGGCAGTTCTGGATCGTGACCCGCAGTTCGTCGTCGTTCCAGGGCTTGGGGATGAACTTGTAGATGTGTCCCTCGTTGATCGCCGCCACGATCGCCCCGGCATCGGCATAACCGGAAAGCACGATCCGAACGGTTTCCGGGCGGCGGGCGTAGACCTCCTTCAAAAACTCGACCCCGTTCATCACCGGCATGCGATAATCGGAGATCACCACCTGGAAGGGCCAGGACTCCTCCAGCATCCGCAGCCCCTCCTCCCCCCCGTCGGCAATGAAAATTTCGTAGTCGTCATCCAGAAACACCCGTTCCAGGGCGCGCAGGACATTGCGTTCATCGTCAACGCAGAGAATCCGTATCGGCTGGTCCTGCTCGATCATCGTCTATCCCTCCTCCGGACTGGTGCTGTCATGCTGTTTGAGGGGCAGGCTGATACGGAACGTCGTACCGGTCCCCTCCTCGCTCTCGAAACTGATCATTCCGCCATGTTTGCGGATGATTTCGGCCGAGATCGCCAGGCCGAGCCCGGTCCCCCTGCCGACCTCTTTGGTGGTGAAAAACGGTGTGAAGATGCTGGACCGGTACTGCGGCGCGATGCCGCAGCCGCTGTCCGCGATCGAAATCACCACCGCCCCTTCCTCCTGGCGGGTGCTCACCGTAATCAGGCCGGGCAGATCACCCTTGACCTGGATGGCATGGACCGCATTGATCAGCAGATTCAGAAACACCTGGTTGATCTGCTGGGCATTGCAGGGCACCTGTGGCAGGGTTCCGTAGTCGCGCTTCAGCTCGGCGGCATACTTGATTTCGTTCCAGACGATATTGATCGTGCTGTCCAGGCAGCGGTTCAGATCGACGTCCCCGATGTAAGCCGCATCAACCCGGGCAAAGGTTTTCAGATCCTGAACGATTTTTTTAACCCGCTCGGCACCTTCGATGCTTTCGGTCAGGAGCTGGCCGATGTCGCTGACAATATACCCCAGCTTGAGCCGCTGGCGCTCGGCGGCCAGTTCGCCGGGGAGTTCGCCGGAAGCCGCCTGCAGCTGTCCCTCCAGCATCCCGATATAGCCGACGAACTTCTCGGCATAGGTCTTCATGGTGACCAGATTGCTGGAGATAAACCCGACCGGATTGTTGATCTCATGGGCAACACCGGCAGCCAGCTGGCCGATCGAGGCCAGCTTGTCCTGCTGGAGCATCTGGGCCTGCATCTCCATGACCCGCCGCTCGTCCTCCCGGCGCCGGGTGATATCCTCGATCATCGCCAGAAAGAAGCGCTCCCCGTCCAGTTCCACCAGCTGCAGCTGGATATCGACCGGGTAACAGCTGCCGTCGGCCCGCCGGTGGACGGTCTCGAAACGCTGTAGTGTAATCTCGCCACTTCTCAGCGGTGCCAGCAGGGCTTCAAACTGCTCTACACTAACCTCCGGCTTCAGGTCGAGGGGGGTCATGCCCAGCATTGTTGCCCGGCCATAGCCCAGGTTGCGCAGGGCACTCGGATTGACATACTGAAAACGCAGAGTCTCGCTGTCAAAAACATAGCACTCGTTCAGGCTCAATTCCACAATCCGGAGCAGTTTGCTCCGCTCATGCTCCAACTCGGCCATGCGGGTCCGTTCGTGGAGATCGTTTGCCAGGCACCGGTTGATCTGCTCCAGCTCCTGGTTCTTTTCGGCCAGGGTCCGGTTCAGAAGCGCCAGTTCCAGATGTATCCTGACCCGCGCCAGCAGCTCTTCTTTCTGCACCGGCTTGCTGATAAAGTCAACAGCCCCCTGGGCCAAACCTCTGATCCTGATGTCCGGATCGAGGGAGGCGCTCATGAAAATCACCGGCAGCGTGGAACAGGCGGGATCCTCTTTGATCCGGCGGCAGACTTCAAAACCATCGATTCCAGGCATCAGGATATCCAGCAGCACCAGGTCCGGCATGGCGGTCTGGATGATCTCCAGGGCCTCGCTACCGCTGGCAGCCGGCAGCGTCAGGTAGCCGGCCGACTCCAGTGCCATCGCCAGATACCTCAGGGAGCCGGAGGTATCGTCCACCATCAGAATCACCGACGTTTTCGGCTGTTCCTGGCCCATCAGCACGCTCCCCCCTCACCGGACGCCGTTTGCGCCGGCAGGGTAATCGTAAATGTACTGCCTCTGCCGACCGTGCTTTCAACTGAAATTTCTCCGCCATGACGATGAATGATTTCGGCCGATATGGAAAGTCCGAGCCCGGTTCCCTTGCCAACCTCCTTGGTGGTGAAGAAGGCATCGAAAATGCGTTTTTTCAGCTCCGGCCTGATGCCGCAGCCATTGTCGGAGACGCTGATTACGACGCGGTTGCCGGCGCAGTGAGTGCTGACAATGATTTCGCCATTCTCTCTGCCTGCATGCTGGATGGCATGGACCGCATTGATCAGCAGATTGAGGAAGACCTGGTTGATCTGCTGGGCGTTGCAGCTGACCGGCGGAATCTCCCCGAAATCCCGTTTCAGCTCGGCCACGTATTTGATCTCATTCCAGACGATATTGATCGTGCTGTCCAGGCAGCGGTTCAGGTCGGCCGCCTCCACGGCCGTAGAATCGATGCGCGAGAAGGTCTTCAGGTCTTTGACGATCTTCTGGACCCGCTCGCTCCCCTCGCCGCAGTCTTTCAGCAGGTTATGCACGTCACGGGCAACGTAATCGAACTTGAGTGACCGGCGCAGGACAGCAAGTTCATCGGGCAACTCGCCGGCCGGGGTGCGCAGCAGCTCTTCCAGGTGCCCCACATAGCTGTCGTATTTCTCGATGTAGCGTTTCATGGTGGCCAGGTTGCTGGCAATGAAGCCGATCGGGTTGTTGATCTCATGGGCCACCCCGGCCGCCAGCTGGCCGATCGA
>DCNF01000026.1:0-146 GCA_002322035.1 Geobacter sp. UBA1603 | reverse complement strand
TGCTGCAGCAGCTGGGTCTGCATATCCGCGACCACCTCGGCCAGCTGCTTGCTGGCGGTAATGTCGCTCAAGACACCGGTCCAGCGTATTGCTCCGTCGTCCGTGGGGCGGGGGATCGATTCAAAGCGGATCCATCTGACCGCATC
>DCNF01000018.1:50364-52427 GCA_002322035.1 Geobacter sp. UBA1603 | reverse complement strand
GATAAGAGTATGACAGACATCCGCGACGCAGACCTGAAAATTGAATATTACCGGGCCTCCGGGCCGGGAGGGCAGCACCGTAATACCACCGATTCAGCGGTGCGGATCAGGCATCTGCCGACCGGGATCGTTGCCCAGTCAGCCGAGTACCGCTCCCAATACCAGAACCGCGAGAAAGCGATGGAACGCCTGAAAGCAGCCCTTGTGCGGAGAGAGAAAAAACAGAAGAAGCGGATCGCCACCAGGGTGCCCCGCGCCGCAAAAGAGGAGCGCTTGGCGGACAAGCGTATCCGGTCCGAGCGGCGCCGCGAGCGGAGCATCCGGGATGAATGACCGGAGTTGCTGTTCGGCCTCGTGCCTCTCCATCGAATGGACCATGCCCGATCTGTCGCTTGAACGCTGGGAGTTTGACCATCACCCGGCCAAGCAGGCATTTTACCGGCTGCACGGCATCACCTGGGGGGCTCTGGAAGCCGTGTTCCCTGACGGTTGCCTGGAAACCTGGCCCCGGGGAGACACAATCGCCGGCATGACGGTCGAAGGGGCCTACAGCAGTTACGACGACTACCTGACGTACCTCTCAAAAGCCCGGCGTGGCTACCGGAAACATTATAACCGCATGGAAGAGGATCTGCAGCGAAACGGCCACCTGGTCCTGCCGGCGCCGATCGTGCTGGCGGCCGATGGTGCGGGCCTGCTTTTCGCCGGCTGGCGGCGGCTCTGCCTGGCCTGGAACTACGGCATGAAGCCCCGTGCCTGGCTGGTTACTCTTGCGGAGTGCCAAAAATGAAGCGCATGGTTCTTGTGTCGGTGCACCCCGCCCCGTCGCCCCAGTCGGTGCCGCTGGCCTGCGGTTTTCTCAAAGCGGCCCTGGCTGTTCAGCCGGTCAGTGTGAGACTTCTGGATTGTTTCCTGTCCGACCCTGTTGATGATTGTGTCTCACGCATCGCGGCGCTGAAGCCGACAGCAGTCGGTTTTTCGATCTACCTCTGGAACCGTAAGACCTGTTGGGATATTGCTGCGCGCCTCCGCACGCTGCTCCCGTCAGCCGTTATCTTCTGCGGCGGCCCGGAAGTAACCGCGGCCCCGGAAAACATTCTGGCCAGCGGGCCATTCGATTTCATCGTTGTGGGAGAGGGTGAACAGACGCTGGCTGATGTCTGTCGTATCTGGACAAGCGGGGCCGACTTTGCGGAGATTCCTGGTATTGCATCCATGCAGGTGGGCCGTCTGAAGTTTGTTCCCCGGTCGCCGCTCAGGGAGCTCGATACCATTCCGTCCCCCTGGCTGACCGGCGTCCTTGATGCAGCCTCATATCCGGGAATTCTCTGGCAGCTGTCGCGCGGCTGTGGATTTTCCTGCGACTTCTGCTTCGACTCCCGCGACAGGTATGGCGTGCGCCGCTTCTCGCTGGAGCGGGTCGAGGCCGAGCTGCGGCACTTCGTTGACAAGGGCGTCAGCCAGGTGTTCGTGCTTGATTCCACCTTCAATCAGGATGTCAGCCGTGCCAAAACAATTCTGCGGTTGATCGGCCGGGTCGCTTCCCATATCCATTTCCACTTCGAGGTGCGCAGTGAGTTTCTCGATGCCGAAATGGCCGGTCTTTTTGCCGCAACCACCTGCTCGTTACAGATCGGACTCCAAAGCGCCGAGCCTGTCGTGCTCAAGGGGGTGGGGCGCGCTTTTGAACCCGGGTCGTTCACCCAGAAAATTTCTCTGCTGAACGAGAGCGGTGCCACCTTCGGTTTTGACCTGATTTACGGACTGCCGGGCGATACCCTGGACGGTTTCCGTGCCAGCCTCGACTATGCCCTGGGGCTGTATCCCAACCATCTCGACATCTTTCCCCTGGCACTGCTGCCCGGGACCGCTCTGGCAGCTCGCTCGGCCAGGCTCGGTCTGGAGCATCTGACGCAGCCGCCCTACACGCTGCTCGCATCGCCAACATTTCCGGCAGCCGACCTGTTACAGGCGGCACGGCTCGGGCGTGCCTGCGATATTTTCTACACCCGGGGCAGGGCGGTGGCCTGGTTCAACGGCATGCTCGATGCGCTCCATCTCAT
>DCNF01000018.1:50068-50336 GCA_002322035.1 Geobacter sp. UBA1603 | reverse complement strand
GCGCTCCATCTCGCGCCGTCCCTGTTTTTGGGGCGTTTTGCCGGCTGGCTCGAAAAACAGGGTCGGGGAACGGTGCCGGAAGAAGAGATGGACGATGGTATGGTCTGGGAACTGCAGCGAGGTTTTCTGGAACATTCCTTCGGCGGACATGACGTTAAACGCTTCTTGCCGGCGGTGCTCGATCTGGCCACCTACCATCACCACTATGCCGCAGCGCTCGTAAGCCCTGTGGCTGGAACGGCGCCAGTGCCGGAGAACCTGACGGCGC
>DCNF01000018.1:48047-49818 GCA_002322035.1 Geobacter sp. UBA1603 | reverse complement strand
CCACAGCCATGACGATTGCCCGCGCTGCCGGGCTTCGGGAGCGGGATGCCCGGGACTTTCTCTGTTTTGCCTGGGAAGAGGGGATTATTGAGTCGGCGGGGGTGTGGGGCGCTCGGCTTGAATCGAGGTAATCAAGACCGTCAGGTCTCCGCCCGGACGCTTGATGAAGACTTCGTCGTCGACCTTCCTGTGCAGCAGTGCCTGCCCGACCGGTGAGTCAATGCTGATCCTGCCCGCTGTTACGTCGATCTCGTCCGGCCCCACCAGCTGGTAGCAGCGTTCGCGGCCTTCTTCGTCTTCGTACGTCACCCAGCAGCCGAAGCACACGGCGTGGGGGTTGCGGGGCGGTACGGCGACTTTCAGCACCTTAAGGCGCCCGCCCAGGTGCTTCAGCTTGCGGTCGATCTCCCTCAGGCGTTTCTTGCCGTAGATGTACTCGGCATTCTCCGAGCGGTCCCCCTCTGCGGCTGCATCGGCCACCCCCTGCACCACTTTGGGGCGCTCCACCTTCCAGAGATAGTCGAACTCGTCCTGCAGTCGTTTCAAGCCTTCGGCTGATATCAGGTTGGTCATCGGATTCTCCAACAAAAAAAAGACCCCGGATTGCTCCGGGGCCTTTTTCATGATGCGCGGGATGCCTACACGCGAGTTACGTTGGCAGCCTGCAGGCCTTTGGGGCCTTTGGTGACTTCAAAGGTTACTTTATCGCCTTCAGAAAGGGATTTGAAACCCTCACCCTGGATTGCGGAAAAATGAACGAACACGTCATCGCCGCCTTCCTGCTCCAGAAAACCAAACCCCTTGCTGTCATTGAACCACTTTACTGTTCCGTTTACCATGTCCTTACCTTCCTCGTACTGCTTTTTGAAATGTTGTCCGGCAGACCGGACGTGTCTGACACCCTAACAGTAACCGATCAGCAAAGTCAAAGTAATTAATCGGGCGATGAAAAAAAATTTCAGGCTTCGCCGTTGACCTTGGAGAGATAATACTCGTAATTTCCTTCGTACACCCGCATTTCGCCGTGATCGATCTCAAAGACCCGGTCCACCAGAGAACGCAGGAAGTGGCGGTCGTGGCTCACCAAAAGCACCGTGCCGGCGAAGTCCTTCAGGGCATCGAGCAGGATCTCGCGGGAGCGGATGTCGAGATGGTTGGTCGGTTCGTCCAGCACCAGCAGGTTGACCGGCCGGGCCAGGAGCGTTGCCAGCACCACCCGGCTCTTCTCGCCGCCGGAGAGGTTCTCGATCCGCTTGTCCACCGTGTCGCCCGAGAAAAGGAAGGCGCCGAGCAGGTTGCGGATCACGCCGATGTTTGCCAGCGGCATGACGTCCTGCACGGTCTCGAATATGGTTTTCTTCGGGTCGAGCAGTTCCATGGCGTGCTGGCTGAAGTAACCGGCCGCCACATTGGCCCCCAGGGTGAAGCTGCCGGAGGTCGGTTCTGTCTGGCCGGCCAGGATCTTGAGCAGGGTCGATTTGCCCGCGCCGTTGACCCCCACCAGCGCAATCTTGCTGCCTCGCCGCACGATGCCTGATACACCGCTGAAGACCGGCTTGAGGGTACCGTCGGGGAGCTGCCACTCCTTGGCCAGATTGTCCATCACCACCACGTCGTCGCCGCTGCGGGGCGGTTCGGCAAACTCGAATTTCACCACCCGTTCCTCGGGCGGGATCTCGATCCGCTCGATCTTGTCGATCTTCTTTACCCGGGACTGCACCTGGGCGGCGTGAGAGGCCCGGGCGGCGAAGCGGGCGATGAACTCCTCCTC
>DCNF01000018.1:47762-47891 GCA_002322035.1 Geobacter sp. UBA1603 | reverse complement strand
ATGCGGGTTACGATCCGGTTCATAAAATCCCGGTCATGGCTGGTCATGAGCAGGGCGCCGCCGAAGTCGGTGGCGAGCCATTCCTCCAGCCAGACAATCGACTCCACATCAAGGTGGTTGGTCGGTTCG
>DCNF01000018.1:47279-47451 GCA_002322035.1 Geobacter sp. UBA1603 | reverse complement strand
AGCTGCATGGTGGCGGCCGATCCGGCCATGACCTCTTCCAGGGCGCTCCTGCCAGACATTTCCCCCACATCCTGGGAAAAATAGCCGATGGTGGTCCGTTTGGCGCAGGTCATTTCGCCGCTGTCCGGTTCTTCCTCGCCGGTGATGATGCGGAAGATGGTGGTCTTGCCGG
>DCNF01000018.1:46666-47157 GCA_002322035.1 Geobacter sp. UBA1603 | reverse complement strand
GGACAGATGGATCATGGTGAGGCTGCTCCTTGGATAGGTACGTCGGGCTGAATCAGATAGCACGGCAGCGGCCCGGAGGCAACCTGAAAGTATGTGCACCAGCGATCAATGTTGACGCCGGCTTTAAAATATAAGAATATGAATTCTGGAATATATCTGCGGCTGGCGGAAGAAGGGATAATCATGTCGTTTCGAATCACGATCCTGTGCGAAAACAGCGTCGGCCCCATGACTGGCACCCTGGGGGAACATGGCTTTGCCGCCCTGGTCGAACCGGCCGGAGGATCACCGCTCCTGTTCGATACCGGTCAGGGCGCGACTCTGCTTCCCAATGCCGGGCGCCTGGGGAAAAATCTGGCCAATGTGGAGGCGGTTGTCATCTCCCACGGCCACTACGACCATGCTGGCGGTTTGCTTCCGTTTCTGGAGGCCCACGGCGGGCGGACGGTATATGGTCATCCGGCAATTTTTACCCCCCGGCACCGGGTGAA
>DCNF01000018.1:43359-46494 GCA_002322035.1 Geobacter sp. UBA1603 | reverse complement strand
GGGTGACCGAATTCGAGACCGGCGACCAGGGTCTGTTCTGCGACTGCACCGGCCAGGAGCTGGATACCACGCCGGATGATCAGTCACTGGTGCTGGAGACGGAAAAGGGGCTGGTGCTCCTGCTCGGCTGCTGCCATGCCGGGCTGGTTAACACCCTGGAGCATATCGCCTACCGCATGGGGCGGCGTGATGTCTATGCCGTGGTCGGCGGCACGCACCTCGGCTTCTGCGGCCAGGAGCAGCAGGACCGTACCATCGCCGTGCTCAAGGAGTGGGGGATCAGAAAGGTGGCGGCCAGCCATTGCACCGGCTTTGCCGCCGCAGCGCGGCTGTCACGGGAGATGCCCAAGGAGTTTCAGATGGCCATGGTGGGATATACGCTGGAAATTTGACATGGTGTCAATAAATGTGTAGCATTATGTGTAAAAAGGAGGTGCGCCATGCCTACCAATCTTGCCATTGACGATACGCTGATTCAGGAAGCGGTCAGAGTCGGACACCACAAGACAAAAAAAGCTGCCGTAACCGTTGCCCTCAATGAATATATTCAGCGGCGCAAGCAGCAGGAGATCATTGCCTGTTTCGGTCGCATCGATTACGACCCTGCCCATGACTACAAAAAACAACGGTCACGCCCATGAGGGTTCTGGTGGACACTTCGGTATGGTCGCTGGCATTGCGCCGCAGGGCAGTCGAGGACTCTCCGTATATCCGGGAGCTGATCAACCTGATAAACGATTCGCGGGTACAGATGATCGGACCGATCCGCCAGGAGATACTTTCAGGCATCAAAGCGAAGTCCCAGTTTGCATCATTGCAGGAGCAACTGCATCCCTTTCCTGATCTGGAGCTTTGCGCTGAAGATTTCGAATACGCTGCCGCATTGTATAATACCCTGCGGGGCAAGGGGATACAGGGTTCGAATACAGACTTTCTGATCTGTTCAGTGTCATTGCGACACTCCCTGTCGATCTTCACCACAGACAACGATTTCACCTTGTTTGCCCGACACATTCCGATCAGGCTTCACAACGTCGGGGGCTAATCCGGGCTTTACGCCCGTTCCAGGCCGGCAAACCTCAAGAGCAGTTTTTTCGGTCCCACCGACCTGAACCAGACGATCACCTTCTGGCTGTCGCCGCTCCCCTCGATCTTGCGGATATCGCCGATGCCGAACTTGGCGTGGCGTACCTTCATGCCGATAGAGACTCCGTTGCTCTCCTCCGGCTCGGGAATCATCTCCACTTCGTTGCCGGCAGACGCCACGGCAGCTAAATTGTGCTGCCCCGCGAAGTCGATTGTGGCCGGAGAAGCAGGCGGAGAGGAGGGAACGCCGGAGGCGTACCTATCGGTACGTCGAGAAGTTCCCGACGAATCCAACGAACTTATACGGTCAGAGGCGGCTTCGCCCCCGGTATCAAGCAGTTTTTTCGGTATGTCCCGTAAAAACCTCGAGGCCAGGTTGCTCTGCTCCTGGCCGAAGATGTAGCGCCGCCGGGCGTTGACCAGGTAGAGCCGCTCCCGGGCCCTGGTCATCCCCACGTAGCAGAGCCGCCGCTCCTCCTCCATGCCGTCCAGGTCGTCCAGCGCCCGGACATGGGGAAAGAGCCGTTCCTCCATGCCGATCATGAACACCGCCTTGAACTCCAGTCCCTTGGCGGCGTGCAGGGTCATAAGCGTCACCGACGGCTTGCCGGTTTCCCCCTGCTCCAGGTCGGAGACCAGCGACACCTGCTCCAGGAACTCCGACAGCCCCCCTTCCGGGGTCCGCTCGCCGAACTCCTCCATGGCCGCCACCAGCTGCTCCAGGTTCTCCAACCGCTCGGCGTCCTCGTCGTCCCGGCTCTCCTTCAGCTTTGCCAGGTAGCCGCTCTCCTCCATGATGTGGCGAGCCAGATCGGGGAGCGGCATGTCTCCCACCAGGCTTTTGAAGCGCTCCATCATGGCGCTGAAGGCGGTCACTTTAGTTCTGGGCGCCCCGGTGAGTCCGCTTCCTGCTGCGGCCTGCTGCAGCGCCTCGTAGACGGTGATCCCCTTGCCATAGGCCAGCTCGGCGATCTTGTCCACCGTGGCGTGACCGATGCCGCGCGGCGGCACGTTGATGATCCGTTTCAGCGATACTTCATCGGCCGGATTGTCGAGAAGCCGCAGGTAGGCCAGGATGTCCTTCACCTCCATGCGGGCATAGAACCGCACGCCGCCGACGATGTGGTACGGCACCGCCTCGCCGACGAGCGCCTCCTCAACCAGGCGCGACTGGGCATTGGTGCGGTAGAACACCGCCATTTCGGTGTAGGGGAGGCCGCTCCCCCGCAGGCGGCGGATTTCGCGGCAGACGAAGCGGGCTTCCTCCCGGTCCGACTCCACCCGCTCGTAACGGATCGGCTCTCCGGGCGGGTTTTCGGTCCAGAGGGTTTTCCCCTTGCGGCCGTAGTTCTGTTTCACCACCTCACCGGCAGCGGCCAGGATGGTGGCGCTGGAACGGTAGTTCTGCTCCAGCCGGATCACCGTCACGCCGGGGAAGTCCTTCTCGAACTCCAGGATGTTGCGGATGTCGGCGCCGCGCCACGAGTAGATCGACTGGTCGTCGTCCCCTACCACGCAGAGGTTTCGACGCTCGCCGGCCAGGAGCCGCACGAGTTCGTACTGCACCGGGTTGGTGTCCTGGTACTCGTCCACCAGGATCCAGCGGAAGCGGTCCTGCCAGTTTTCCCGCACCGCCGGGTACTGTCTGAACAACCGCACGGTCTGGATCATCAGGTCGCCGAAATCGAGGGCGTTGCACTTTTTCAGCCGTTCCTGGTAGGCGGCATACACCTCGGCCACCCGGCCACCGAAATAATCGCCGCTGGCCACGCCGTCGATATCTTCCGGAAACAGCCCCCGGTTCTTCCAATCGTCGATCTTGCCGCCGATCACCTTGGCCGGAAATTTCTTCTCGTCCAGGTTCATGGTGGCAATGACATCTTTGAGCAGCCGCTCGCTGTCCCTGTCGTCGTAAATGGCAAAGGAGGAGTCGAAACCGAGGTGATGAATATCTCTGCGCAGGATGCGGCCGCAGGCGGAATGGAAAGTCGAGATCAGCGGCGAGTCACCGCTGCCGAGCAGCTTCTGCACCCGCTCGGCCATCTCCCG
>DCNF01000018.1:39990-43168 GCA_002322035.1 Geobacter sp. UBA1603 | reverse complement strand
ACCTGTCCGTCCCCCAGGACGATGAACTTGGTGGTGGTGAGGTCTTCCAGCCCCATGGGGCCGAAGGAGTGCAGTTTGGTGGTGGAGATGCCGATCTCGGCGCCGAGCCCCAACTGGCCGCCGTCGGCGAAGCGGGTGGATGCGTTGACCACCACGCATGAGGAGTTTACCTCACGCAGGAAGCGCTGGGAGTTGCTGTAGTCGCGGGTGATGATTGCCTCGGTGTGGAGCGAGCCATAGCGGTTGATGTGGGCGATGGCAGCATCCATATCGTCAACCACTCGGCAGGCCAGGATCAGCTCCAGGTATTCGGCATGCCAGTCCTCCTCGGTGGCCGGGACGGCCAGCGGTGCGTATTTCCGGAACTCTTCGTCACCGCGCAGCTCCACTCCCAGTTCCGTCAGTTTTGCGGCGATGCGCGGGATGAACGTTGCAGCGGCGTCCGTGTGGATCAGCAGGGTCTCCAGGGCATTGCAAACGCCGGGTCGCTGGGTCTTGGCGTTGACGATGATCGCTTCGGCCTTGTCGAAATCGGCGGAACTGTCGACGAAGACGTGACAGACGCCTTTGTAGTGCTTGATCACCGGGATACGGGAGTTCTCCACAACGAAACGGATCAGGCTCTCGCCGCCGCGCGGGATGATCAGGTCGATACTCTCCTCCTGCTTGAGCATCTCCAACACCCCCTCCCGCTCCGGAAAGGGGATCAGCGACAGGGCCGCTTCGGGTAGGCCCATTTGTCGCATAACACCGGTCAGGACGCGGGCGATGGCCAGGTTGGAGTGGAGCGCTTCCGAGCCGCCGCGCAGGATGACTGCATTCCCCGCCTTGAGGCAGAGGGCCGCCGCGTCGGCGGTGACGTTGGGGCGTGCCTCGTAGATGATACCGATCACGCCGAGCGGGATGCGCATCTTGCCCACCATCAGCTCGTTGGGCCGCTTCCACATCTTTGTCACCTCACCCACCGGATCGGGGAGGGCAGCCACTTCACGCAGGGCGCCGGCGATGCCGGAGATCCGCGTGGCATCGAGCATGAGCCGGTCGAGCATAGAGCTGGAGAGTCCCTTGGCGCGCCCCGCTTCCAGGTCTATGGCGTTTTCGGCCATGATAGAGGCGGCGCCGCATTCCAGGGCGTCGGCCATCTTCAGCAGCATATCGTTTTTCGCGGTGGTGGAAAGGCGTGCCATCTCCAGGGAGGCCTGGCGGGCGTTGGCGGCAATGGTGGCTATCTGTGAAGCAATGGTCATGGCTGTTCCTTTGTTTCGGGGCAGTAATACCAATTCCCTATCAAGGCCCTCTCTTTGTTGGCTCGTCTTCGGCTCCTCAACATACTGGTATGTATGCCTTCGTCGCCTCAAACCTCGCCGCCTTGAGATCATCGTTGATCTGGAATTTGAGTAAGTGATCAGTGACTGTACGAAATTATGGGCGCTCCATCAAGACTTAATGCTTGCTTACATGCGGGACGAGCCGCAAATACGATAATGCCAGGATATTGACAATCAATTTCAATTTAGTATAATAAAATCATGAAGAAAATAAATCGTACGGAAAGGCGGTGTTTATCATGAGAGCAGCTACCCATCTCAAACCCGTACGCAACGACGGAAATGAAGTACGGGTAGAAAGCGATCGTAAACCTGAAGCAAGGGAAACATGGTTAGAAACATCTCGTCTTCCAAACCTGATCGATGATATGGAGCGGATGATGACAGAAATGTTCAACCGCCCGTTAACGAGACTGGGGATGATGCCTTTGCGCGGCCTGTTTCATGAGATCGGGCGGACCGGTGTCATGACGCCGACGCTGGATGTATTTGAGGACAACGGCATGATCATCGTCAAGTCTGATCTGCCAGGGTTGACAAAAGAAGATATAAAAATCAGGCTGGTAGATAATATTCTGGAGATAACCGGCGAGAAGAAAACGGAAGAGAATGTTGATCGGCGTGACTACCTGCGTCTAGAAAGGTCCTACGGAACATTTAACCGCACAGTCCGTTTGCCGGAAGGACTTGATGCCGAGAATGTGACGGCAGCCTTCACCAACGGTGTGCTTGAGATCAGAATCCCGAAGGTCGAGGAAAAGCGGGCGGTGAAACATATCGATATCTCCTGAAGTGAGAGACAACGTGATATGAGAACTATCCTCGGGGCGCCCAACGGCGCCCCGTTTGTGTTTAGCCTCGGAGCGTGCTACCATGCCGCCCGTACGTTAGAGCAGAATAAAATGGTTTTACGACGATTCACGCAGAGCGACAGGAGAGATTACATGAGCAGTCTGCCGAAATGCCCCCAGTGCAGTTCTCATTTCACCTATGAAGACGGTAGTATGTATGTGTGCCCAGAGTGCGCTTATGAATGGGCCAGCACTACTACGGGCGATAACGACGACGGACAGCGGGTGGTACGTGATGCCTTTGGTACCGTGTTGAACGACGGCGATGCGGTGACGGTGATCAAGGATCTGAAGATCAAGGGTTCGTCCAGTGTCGTCAAGGTGGGTACCAAGGTCAGGAACATCCGGCTGGTTGCCGGCGACCATGACATCGACTGCAAGATCGATGGTATTGGCGCCATGCAGTTAAAATCCGGATTCGTGAAGAAAGCGTAGCTCCATGCCCCTCCTTAACCTGCGCGACATAACCCTGGCCTTTGGCGGGCCGCCCCTTTTCGACGGTATCTCCCTGCAGATCGAGCCAGGTGATCGGCTCTGTCTTATGGGGCGCAATGGAACCGGCAAATCGACCCTGCTTAAGCTCATTGCCGGCGAGTTAACCCCCGAGGGGGGCGAAGTCCAGCGCCAGCAGGGGCTGAAGGTGGCGGCGGTCTCCCAGGATGTACCACTTGATGTGAGCGGCAGCGTCTACGACGTGGTGGCCTCGGGCATGGGGGATGCGGCCGAGGTGCTGGCGCAGTACCATCATGTGGCCCACGAACTGGCCCTGACGGGGAGTGAAGTGCTGTTATCCGAACTGGAAGAGCTGCAGCATAGGCTGGAGGAAACCGGCGGCTGGTCACTTCACCGGTCGGTGGAACAAATCCTCAACCGGTTGTCGCTGGATGCCGATGATGAATTCGCGGTTCTTTCCGGTGGCACCAAGCGCCGGGCACTGTTGGCCCGGGCGCTGATTTCATCTCCTGACATCCTGATCCTGGACGAGCCGACCAACCATCT
>DCNF01000018.1:39453-39962 GCA_002322035.1 Geobacter sp. UBA1603 | reverse complement strand
CCGACGAACCATCTCGACATCGAGTCGATCATCTGGCTCGAACAGCTCCTCGCCGATTTCACCGGCGCGCTGCTGTTCGTCACCCACGATCGCGCCTTCCTCGACCGCCTGGCCAACCGGGTGGCGGAACTCGACCGCGGCCGGCTCTATGCCTTCAACTGCTCCTTCGAGCAGTTCGTCGAACGCCGCGAGGCACTGCTGGTGGCAGAGCTCACCCGCCAAGCGCTGTTCGACAAAAAGCTGGCCCAGGAAGAAGCCTGGATTCGCCAGGGGATCAAGGCCCGCCGGACAAGGAACGAAGGCAGGGTTCGGGCGCTGAAGACGTTGCGCGAGGAGTACCGCCAGCGCCGGGACCGGGTCGGCACCGCCAAGGTGCAATTACAGGAGGCCGAGCGTTCCGGCGCACTGGTGGCCGAGATGGAGCGCGTCACCTTTGGCTATGGCGACCAACCCATAATCAGGGACTTCTCCACCACGATTATGAGGGGCGACAAGGTGGGGATCATCGG
>DCNF01000018.1:32582-39359 GCA_002322035.1 Geobacter sp. UBA1603 | reverse complement strand
CCTCAAACCGGGACTGTCAGGCTTGGCACCCGCCGCGAGGTGCTTTACTTCGGCCAGATGCGAGAGCAGCTTGACCTTGACAAGAGCGTGCAGGAAAACGTGGGGGAAGGAAACGATACCGTTACCGTGGGGGGTAAGCCGCGCCATGTGATCGGCTATCTGCAGGATTTCCTCTTCTCACCGGAGCGGGCTAGGAGCCCGGTCAGCATCCTCTCCGGCGGAGAGCGCAACCGGCTCTTGCTGGCCAAGATGTTTACCAGGCCGGCCAATGTGCTGGTCATGGACGAACCGACCAACGACCTGGACGCCGAGACCCTCGACCTTCTGGACGATCTGCTGGTGGAGTATGGCGGTACCCTGCTCCTGGTCAGCCACGACCGGGAGTTCCTCAACAACGTGGTGACCAGTACACTCGTGCTGGAAGGGAATGGCGTGGTGCGGGAGTATGTAGGCGGCTACGACGACTGGCTGCAGCACAAGGCCGCTTCGCAGCCAGAGGAAGTCGTTGCGTCAAAACCGGTTGCCGAGAAGGCAAAACCTCAAAAGGAAAAACCGCGTAAGCTGTCATTCAAGGAAGAACGGGAACTGGAGGCGCTCCCTGACCGGATCGCCACCCTGGAGCAGGAACAGGCAACCCTGCATGTGCGGCTGGCTGATCCGGAGTTCTACAAGTCGGCTGGCGGCGAGGTGGCCATGGTTAACAGCCGGCTTGCAGCACTGGAGCATGAGCTGGATACCGCCTACCAGCGCTGGGATGAACTGGAGTCGATTCAGGGGCTCTAATATGTGGCGAGTTGCATGATGAGAGTTGCATTGCCGATGGCTTGTGGTAAAAATGGTATAAACCATCAGATTCACCAGGCACCCATGAACGTTGCGCATATGACAGAAGTGGGCGATTTTTCACGCAAGTCGCCGGAGCATTTCAAACGGGCATACATTGCTCTGGCAGCGGCCTGCCTGGTAACCATGCTTGGCATTGCTTCAGCGGTCTTTTACTGGAACTCCAACGTGAACCTGCGAGAGAGCGTCGTTTCGAGCTCTGAAAAGATTGCCGACGCCATATTTTACACCGAGGTTGACGCCATCAGCGTCATCCAGACCCAGGACGGGCCTGACATCAGCATTTCTCCCGCTTCATTCGATACTCTGGATACACGTCTCCGCGATATGTATGACCCGATGAGCATTGTGGCGGTCGTGATCTACAACCGCGAAGGGACTGTTGTCTACAGCAGCCATAAAAGCCAGATCGGCATGCGGGATCCTGACGTTGAGCTTCTGGACTGTTACCAGCGCAGCACGAATATTTATGCTGTCGATGAGCATCAGACCGTGATTGACCTCCTGGGGGAAACGCGGAAAAACATCCATCTGGCCACCGCCTACATACCGCTCCGGCATAAGGATGGCCAAATGATGGGAGTATTTGCGGTTTCTTCCGACATTACCGGAATAAAAGCCAGCTACGGCAAGAAGCTGGTCGAGTCATTGCTGTTTCTTGCGAGTGCGGTATTTCTGATGTCCATGTTGTCGCTGGTCGTCATCAACCGTGAATCAGCGGCGCTGAAAGCCGCCTATGATAAGGTGGCCTTTCTGGCAAGCACCGATCCCCTGACCGGTATTCTCAATCGCCGCGAGCTGTTCTCCCGGGCCGAGCAGCTTCTTGCCCTGATGCGGCGTGCCCGGGAGAAACAGGCTGATTTTGACGGGCTGGGATTCATTATGATGGATCTGGATTATTTCAAGCAGGTCAACGACAGATTCGGCCACGCCGCAGGAGACAGCCTGCTGCGTGAATTCACGCGGGTGGTTGGCGGCATCCTGCGCCCCTATGATCTGTTCGGCCGTTACGGCGGAGAGGAATTTCTGATTCTGCTGCCTAATACATCTGCTGCTGATGTTGCCACCATCGCCGGCCGTCTGCTGGAGATCATCCGCAGCAACAATTTTATGGCTGAAAACACACCCCTGAAGTTGACACTCAGCATCGGTGCGACCTGGGTCGGAACCGTCGGCCTCGATACGCTGGACAGGATCGTCAACCATGTTGACAGCCTCATGTACCAGGCCAAGGCCCAGGGGCGTGATCAGGTGGTGACCGATGTCGAAACGCCTGATGGCTAGTGGTCGCGGTATCCCAGCACCACCAGTATGCAGCTCCCGTCAGCGATCACGTTAACCCCCTTCTCCTTGCAGAGCGAAACAGCAGCGCTGCTCTGGGCTCCCGGCTGCATCCAGATGTTTTCCACTCCCCGTTCGATAGCCAGCGGAACAAGCTTTTCGGTCACCGCCGGCGGTGTGATGAATGAGACGCTCTTCACATCGGCGGGTAGATCACTGATCGATGCTACCGCGGCAACTCCCTCAATCATTGCCTCGCCCGGATTGACCGGAATAACGCGACGGTTGTTCTGTAGGTAGCAGCGGAGCACCTTGTTTCCGAACTTGTCCCGGTTGGCGGATGCGCCAGCCACGCCAAAAGCCGGTGCGGCCAGAAACCGTTCAACCTGTTCGCCGATAGTCATCGCATATCTCCCCTCTGGCGGGTTTGGCGGCCCCGTGGGCTTCACGGGCCGTTCGTAAGACCGAAGCCGTGTCAGGCGATGGTGTGGCGAATGTCTTTGCCCTTGACCATGAAGATCACCATTTCGGCAATATTGGTGGCATGATCGGCAATACGCTCCAGGCTTTTTGAGATGTAGTTGATCTTCATTGCCCGGGAAATGGTGCTCGGGTCTTCGATCATGAAGGTCAGCAGTTCCCGCTGGATCTGGATATTCAGGTCATCGACAAAGCTGTCGTCCTTGCAGACCTTGACCGCCAAATCTGAATCACCGCGGACAAAGGCATCAAGCGCCTCTTTCAGCATGACTCCGGTTGCGTGGGCCATGCGCGGGATATCGATGTACGGTTTGAGCGGCGGTTCTTCATTCAGTTCCCGCACCCGCTTGGAAATGTTGGCGCACTGGTCGCCGATCCGTTCCAGATCCGTGACGATTTTGAGTACCAGCGTGATGAAGCGCAGGTCGCGGGCGGCCGGCTGGCGCAATGCAAGCAGTTCCAGGCATTTTTCATCGACCGAAACCTCGCAGGTATTGACCTCGTGGTCCATGGCGATGATCCGCTCGGCCAGCGCCGTGTCCCGGTCAACGAGGGCCTTGATCGATCCGGCGATCATCACTTCCACTTTACCGCCCATCGCCAGTATGCGAGTCCGCAGTTCGCTCAACTCAACATCGAACGACGCGCTGATATGCTCTCTTTCCATTACCCGAATCTCCCTGTGATGTAATCTTCCGTCTGTTTTTTCTCCGGATTGGTGAACATGGTTCTGGTTGTGCCGCACTCGATCAGTTCGCCCAGGTAAAAAAAGCCGGTAACATCTGAAACCCGTGCAGCCTGCTGCATATTATGGGTTACGATGATAATAGTGTACTTCCTTTTCAGTTCCTCAATCAACTCTTCAATTTTAAGTGTCGAAATCGGGTCCAGAGCCGAGCACGGCTCATCCATCAGAATGATTTCGGGATTAACGGCAATCGCCCGGGCGATGCAGATTCGCTGCGCCTGGCCGCCGGAGAGCCCCAGTGCCGAATCATGCAGCCGATCTTTGACCTCGTCCCAGATGGCGGCAGCCTTGAGGCTTCGTTCAACGGTCTCTTCGAGTTCTGATTTATTGTTGTTTCCGGCAATCCGCATGCCATAGACGATGTTCTCATAGATCGACTTGGGAAACGGGTTTGACTGCTGAAAAACCATGCCGACGCGCCGGCGGAGTGAAATGACATCGGTGGTTGGAGCATTGATCTCCTCTCCGTCCAGGCGGATGCTGCCGTCGATCCGGGCTGACTCCACCAGATCGTTCATGCGGTTGAAGCAGCGCAGCAGGGTTGATTTTCCGCACCCCGACGGCCCGATGAACGCAGTGACCTGATTGCGGTGCATATCGAGCTGTATGTTTTTGAGGGCCTGCTTTTCTCCGTAGAAGAGATTCAGGTCGCGGACCGAAAGAATCGGAGCCGGGGTTGCGGTGGTTGTCTTATCTGTCATGGTGCGGTTGTCCTCGAAGGCGTGATGAGCGGCTAGAAGTTTGATGTCGTGTATTTTCTGCGCATCTGATTGCGCAGGTAAATGGCGGTGCTGCAGGCGATGATCACGATTGCCAGCAGCAGCAGTGTCGTGATGTAGACCATCGGTTTGGCGGCCTCCACATTGGGGGATTGAAAACCGACGTCATAGATGTGAAAACCGAGGTGCATGAACTTGCGGTCCATATGGAAAAACGGGAAATTCAGATCAAAGGGAAGCGATGGGGCCAGTTTGACAACTCCGACGACCATCAGCGGCGCAACCTCTCCGGCGGCCCGGGCCATTGCCAGAATGAGGCCGGTCATAATGCCGGGAGTCGCCATCGGCAGCAGGATTCTGGTCAGTGTCTGAAAACGGGTTGCGCCGAGTGCCAGTGAGCCTTCACGGATGCCGCGCGGGATCGATGCCAGCGATTCTTCGGTTGCCACGATAACCACCGGCACGGTCAGAAGAGCCAGAGTCAGGCTTGACCAGAGGATTCCGCCGGTTCCGAAGGTCGGCGTCGGCAGTCGTTCGGGAAAGAGCAGTTTATCAATGCCACCGCCGACCCCATAGACGAAAAAGCCCAGCCCGAACACTCCGTAGACGATCGAAGGCACACCGGCCAGATTGTTGACGGCGATCCTCACCAGGCGGGTCATGATGCCGTCTCGGGCGTATTCTCTCAAGTATACGGCAGCAATGACACCAAAGGGGAGCGAAAAGACACTCATCAGCATGACCATCATCACCGTGCCAAAGATGGCCGGAAACAGTCCTCCTTCGGTATTTGACTCCCGTGGGTCATCAAAGAGAAGTTCGCGAAGTTTTGAGGCATAGGCAGCGGTTTTGGCAACAAACGACATACTGTTGGGCTGTTGTACTCTGACGATATCCACAAGAGGGATATCTTTTGCAGTGCCGGTAGCATCAGTCATCTGGGCGCTGTGGCGGGCGATGGCGGCGTGCAGCGCAGCAGCCTGATCGTTCAGCGTGTTGAATTCGGCCAGAAGTTTCTCGCGGGTTGCTGTCATCTCGGCAATCTCCGCTGCCTGTCTGCCCCGGTACTCAAGCGAGAGCAGCTTCAGCCGCAAACGTTCCGCCCGCTCGTTAAGGCGGGTCATTCTGCTGCGGATAACCTGCTCTTCAGCCAGTTTTTCCTTGATTGCCTGGCGAGCTTTTTCCAGGGTCTCGTGCAGATTTCCCGTGGTGGCGGTGGCAAGCCCCTCAATCGAAAGCCCGGTCAGAAACCCGGTAAAATTCCCGTGTTCCCGGCGCTCGACCAGTACCGCATCGGCCGGCACGCTCCGGCCGGTAATGTCCTGCTCGTCAATCCAGCGGAAATCCTGGCCGTAGAGGTCACGATTGGAAACTTTGAGCTGCAGGCGGCGGGTACCGTTGACCGGGTTCTTTTCCCGGGCCATGACCTGGCCCAGTACGATGCCCCCGTCTTTCAGCTCCAGCCGGACCAGTTCCCGGGGCCAGAAAAAGCCAAATCCGTTGGAAATCACCACGCCAACCAGCGTCAGTGTCATTACCAGAATGACCGCCAGAGCGGCGCCGGTCGCCAGGACACAGGGTTCGCCCGTCTTCCAGAATTTCTTCATCGACTGTCCTCACAGATCAGATACATCAGTATCTCCCGTATTTTTTGCGGAACTTCTGGCGCAGCGCCTCGGCGGCCGTGTTGATAATGAAGGTGAAAATGAACAGCAATACTGCCGAGAGGAACAGGGTGCGGTAGAGGGAACCGTTGAGCGGTGCTTCGGGGATCTCGACGGCGATGTTGGCCGACAGTGACCGCAATCCGTTGAAAAGGCTCCAGCTCATGATCGGTGTATTGCCGGTTGCCATCAGAACGATCATGGTTTCACCAACCGCTCGGCCGAATCCGATCATGATCGCCGAAAAAACGCCCGGCAGAGCAGACGGAAGCACAACCCTCCAGGCGGTCTGCCAGCGGCTTGCACCCAGGGCCAGAGAGGCGGCCGACAGGTTACGCGGCACATTTGACAGCGCATCCTCGGCGATAGTGAAAATAATCGGCACAACGGCAAAGCCGAGAGCGATCGCGATGATCATGGTGTTGCGCTGGTCGTAGCGAATCCCGATCGCGCTGAACAGCCATTGTTTGAAATCACCGGCAAAAAAACGGGCTTCCAGTGCCCCTCCGGCCAGGTAGGACAGATAGATCCCGAGCACGACAACCGGGACAAGTACGGCAAACTCGGTTCCGTGTGTCAGGCGCCCCAGCCGGGAATATGGCCTGATCAGGCGCCAGAGGGCGACTACCGCCACAAGCAGGAGCGGCACGATAATGATGCTGCTGAAAAAGGCCAGTACCACTGTGTCAATCAGAGGAGCCAGCCAGAGTCCGGCCAGAAAGCCGACGACGACGGAAGGGATGGCAGCCATGATTTCAACCACCGGTTTTACCCGACCCTTCAGCGACGGCGACATAAACTGGCTGGTGTAGAGAGCGCCCAATAGCGCCAGCGGAACTGCAAACAGCATCGAAAACAGGGTTGCCTTGAACGTGCCGAAAATCAGCGGCATCAAGCTCATCTTCGGCTCAAAGTCGTCATTGGCAGCCGACGACTGCCAGACGAATTCGGGGCGGTCGTAGCCTTCGTACCAGACTTTGCGGAACAGGGTCCCCAGAGAAACATCGGGATGGGGCATATCAAGCTTCCAGACCTGTAACGC
>DCNF01000018.1:31924-32487 GCA_002322035.1 Geobacter sp. UBA1603 | reverse complement strand
GGATCGTGAGCAGATTGCGTTCGCCGGTGGTGTGGTCAATATGCAGTATGCCGGCTTCGTTATATGAAACCAGGGACTTGTCACGAGGTGAGGCAATAATGCCAGTAACTGGGCCATCATGGCGGCGCATGGTGTGGATGCGTGTCAGGCGCTTGTCTTCCCCCGAACCAGCCGCCCTGACCGGGAACCAGGTCGACAGGGCTCCGCTGCTGTCGCCGACCGCTACGGAAATATCCCCCTGGACCAGTGTCAGTGCGGTTATTGGACGCTTATCGCCGGTAACGCTGACCGTTTCAATCAGATGCGGCTTGCCGGCTTCCGAAATATCCCAGCGCAGCAGATCTCCCTGTGAGGTGCCGGCATACAGGTAGTGCCCCTTCTGATCGAGTTCGACAGAGGTCAAAGGCGCCGGAATAGGGTCTGTGATCGCCGCCGTGCTGGCGGTGCGCTTCTCGTTGCCGAGAAAATCTTTTTCCACCAGGCGATGGGTGACCGACAACGTTCCGTTGGCTGCAAGGTCGACGCGCACGGCGCCCTTCCCCTCAATCTGGCGCACGAACGAG
>DCNF01000018.1:28228-31869 GCA_002322035.1 Geobacter sp. UBA1603 | reverse complement strand
TGGGAAGGAGAGCTCCGGATTTTCACTGATTGCCTGGGAAACGGTGGTGCTGCCGTCTTTTTCCCGCTGGGATGAGAACGTAACTGTCAGCGCGGTGACGGAACCGTCTTCCCAGAGCAGGTTGTAGCCGTTCCGGCCGCTCCGTTCGGCCGAGACGACTCTGGTGGCCGGAGAACGCGTGCCCGGCACCGGCAGGTTTTCGATGACCTCGCCCGAAGCCGGATTTATGATCTGGATCTGGCCGTGGGAGTCGATCACAAAAGCGCGCTGGCCGGTGTCATCAATACCGATTGCCGGCGGCATGCCTGCGGTGGCGAGCCGGGAGCTTGCCGCAAGCGAGGCCCCCGGCGGAAAAAACAGCGGCAGGGCAACCCTGGCGATCATGACCAGAATCCAGACGACCGAAAGAATGACAAAGATGCCGCCGATTCTGATCAGCCATTCTGCAATCCGGTCGCGGCGCCGCGACGTTTCACTATGGTTTTTTTTCATGTACCCGGTCCAGACAAAAAAATTCCCCTCCCCGAAGGGAGGGGATCTGAAATGCTCGGTAATCGCTGTTACTTAAGATTTTTCAGCTGATCTTCGGCAAGTTTGGCGGTGAGCGGGTCATAACCGTCCTTGACGACGATCTCCTGCCCTTCCTTGGAGAGAACGTACTTGAGGAATTCCTCCACCATTTTGGGCAGCGGCTGCCCCGGCTTCTTGGCCACATAGATGTAGAGCATGCGGCTCATCGGGTATTTGCCGGAAAGAACGTTGGCGTAGGTCGCTTCGGCAACCGGGCCGCCTTTTTTGTCGGAGAGGGCAACCGCCCGCACGCCGGAAGTGGCATAGCCGATACCGGAGTAGCCGATGCCGCCCAGTTCCTTGGCAACGCCCTCGACGACCGAGGCAGAGCCGGGCTGCTCTTTTACGGTCGGCTTGAAGTCACCCTTGTTCAGGGCGTGCTCCTTGAAGTAGCCGTAGGTTCCGGACGCGGAGTTGCGTCCGTAGAGGCTGATCGGCATGGTGGCCAGCTTGCCGGTAACCCCCAACTGGCCCCAGGTGGTGATGTCGCCACCGCCACGCTTGTGGGTTTTGGAAAAAATTGCATCCACTTCGTCAAGAGAAAGGCTCTTGATCGGGTTGTCCTTGTTGACAAACACAGCCAGTGAATCAAGCGCGACCCCTATTTTGGTCGGCTTGTAGCCGTGCTTTTTCTGGAACTCTTCAATTTCGGAGCTCTTCATCTCGCGCGACATGGGGCCAAGCTGGGCGGTGCCGGCAATCAGGGCCGGCGGCGCGGTGCTGGAACCTTTGCCTTCAATCTGAAGATTGACGTTGGGATACTTCTTCTTGAACCCTTCGGCCCAGTAAGTCATCAGATTGTTCAGGCTGTCAGAACCGATGCTGTTCAGATTGCCGGAAACCCCCGAAGTGGGTTTGTAAGCCGGAATCTTCGCGTCAACCTTGATCTTCTCGGCGTGTGCTACGGCCGCTGTAGCCAGCATGAGCGTTGCGGCAATGGCAGTTTTCTTCAACATTTGTGCGTCCTCCTTGTGATGTGTTACGAATGGTTGACATCCTAGCAGGCGCTTGTTACATCCGTGTTACAGGTACGGAAACAGTGGGTTAATTTTCGGTTTCAGGCTTTTCTGACCGTGAAAGAAAAAACCGACCCCCGTCCCTGTTCGCTGGTGACCGACACCTCACCCCCGTGGAGCTGGACGATATGCTTGACGATCGCCAGCCCCAGGCCGGTGCCCCCCTGCTCACGGCTGCGGGCCTCGTCTACCCGGTAAAATCGCTCGAAAATCCGCGGAATATCTTTGAACGGTATGCCGATGCCGGTATCGGCCACCGAAACCCTGACAAAATCCCCCTCGTCTTCCGTAAACAGCCTGATGGTGCCCCCTTCCGGCGTGTACTTGACCGCATTCTCCAGCAGGTTGATCAGCACCTGTTCCAGTCGTCCCTGGTCGGCCATGACGCGGGGGCTGGTCTGACCGGCTTCGTTACGGATCTGAACCCCTTTGTGGGTGGCGGATTCCTCCAGAAGCATGCAGGCCTTTGCCATGGTTCCGGTGACATCAAGCGGGTGCAGCTCCAGCAGCGCCTGGCTCGACTCCAGATGGGAGAGTGTCAGAATGTCGTTGATCAGCGAGGCCAGCCGTTCCGAGTGCTGGTGGATGATTTCGATAAAACGGGCCGCCCGCCGGGGATCACTTTCCAGCAGGCCGTCCAGCAGGGTTTCCGCATATCCTTTAATGACGGAAACCGGGGTCCGCAGCTCGTGGGATACATTGGCCACAAAATCGCGGCGCATATTCTCGACCCGCTTCATGTCTGAAATATCGTGAAACACTGCGACAACGCCCTGGTCGCCGCTGTTGATCACCAGCGGAACCCAGTGTGTCAGCAGGGTGACATCGCCGGTTGGCAGATGAATCTCCCGGACCAGTTCCCCCCGGGAGCTGCGCAGGTCATTAAAGGAGGCCAGCAGATCGGGGTGGCGCGAAATTTCCACCAGACGCTTTCCCTCGACGGATCCGGTAATGCCGAACATCGATCGGAAGGCCGGATTGACCATCGATATCAGGCCGTCGCCCGAGGTGACCATCACCCCTTCGCCCATGCCCCGCAGAATGGTGGCCAGCCGCAGTTTTTCTTCGGAAAGGCTTTTCACCTGGGCGTCGATCCGGCTGGACATGTCGTTCAGCACGATGGCCAGATCGCCGATTTCATCACTACGGCCGCTCCTGATGACAACCGGTTCGCCTCGCCCGATCCGCGCTGCAGAATCAGCGATTTCCCGTAAGGGGCGCGAGTTAAGGTTGGAGAGGATATAGCTCACCACCAGTGCCGCCAGAACGGTCAGCAGCGCAACGCCCCCCAGCACTCCATGAAGTGCTGATGTCGCGCTGTCAAGATAATCAAGCGGCAGGGCCAGCCGCACATAGCCTTTTTCGGTTGTGAGCGCCACATAGAGCATGTTTCTGCGCAGGGTGTCAGAATAGCGGACCGAACTCCCCCGGCCGGTGCTGCGGGCGGCCAGAATTTCAGGCCTGTTCAGGTGATTTTCAAGTTCCGGCAGGCGTGCCGTACCGACATCGGAATCACCGATCACCGTGCCGTCAAAACCGATCAGCGTAACCCGCGCCTTGATTGAAAGCCCGATTCTCTCTGCCAGCTGCTGGGGTCTGAAAGGTTCCGGATCACGTTCTACCAGCAGCCTGGCCAGTGAAGCCTGGTTCATGAGGCTTGCCCGGCTCTCCTCGACCATGGCACCGGACAGATGACGGCTGAAGTAGACGTAGTAGGCGCCTGAAATCAGCACGACGAAAATGATATATGAAAACATCAGCTTGCTGCGAAAGCGCATATCAGAACTCCTCCATCTTGTAACCAAAGCCGCGCACGGTTTTTATCAGATCGCCCGGCGCCCCCAGTTTGCCGCGCAGACGGGTTATGTGCGTATCAACCGTGCGGGTGTCTCCGGCATGATTGTAGCTCCAGACGTCCTGGAGCAGCAGTTCGCGGCTTAACACCCGCCCGCGCCGCTCGGCCAGATAGAGCAGCAGCTTGAATTCGGTGCTGGTCAGTTCAACGTCCTGTCCGGCGCTGGTCACCAGGTGCCGTTGCTTGTCAATCATGATATC
>DCNF01000018.1:25690-28134 GCA_002322035.1 Geobacter sp. UBA1603 | reverse complement strand
GCCTTGATCCGCAGGGTCAATTCGCGCATGGAAAACGGCTTGACGATGTAGTCATCGGCCCCGACTTCAAAGCCGACCACACGGTCGATTTCATCACCTTTGGCGGTCAGCATCAGCACCGGTGTATGGACCGTGCGCGAGTTTTTGCGCAGAGCCTTGCAGACTTCAGTGCCAAGCATTCCCGGCAGCATCAGGTCAAGCAGGATCACATCCGGAAGATCGGCCAGGGCCCGCTCCAGTCCGGTGGTTCCATCAAAGGCGCAGGTGACCTGGAATCCCTCTTTTTCCAGGTTGAACGCCAGCAGTTCGGCCAGATCCTTTTCATCCTCAATGACCAGAATTCGTTTCATCAGCAGGCTCCTTGCGGCAGATCGGTAATCTGTTTGTAACATGCAAATGTTACAGAAGTGTGTCTATTTGTAAACGTGTGTGTAGAAACTTTTGCCAGACGGTGCGGATGAGCCGCTGCCCCCGGCAAAATTTACACAACAGTTATCGGGTGTGCACCTGATTGTAATAATTGGGGGGTATCATACGGGAAAAATCACAAGAGGAGACGGTATGAGAATCAGAATCCATGAAGACTATTACCACTGGTGCTGCGAATGGTGTGACAGTGAAAATCGCGTGGTATGGGCCAGGGTCCATGAAGGGGTGCAGTGCGGAGCCTGTCATCGCACCATGCACCTGGGAGGATTGGTGCCTGCCCACGGTGAAACCGTAATATCGGCCGGGCTCTGCTGATGTTTTTCAGCCAGGGGCAGAAAACCATGCAGAGGCTGTACCGCACGCTCTTCAGCGGTCTTGCTGATCTGGACCGCCAGATCGAGAAATTCCGTTTGTTGCACGATGCATTTCAGTCGCTCAACCACTCTGAAAACGTCGTGTGCCGGAAGAGCCTGTCAAACGGCACGATGAGGCGTCCATGTTCTCCTTCGTGAACCAGGCCGACGACACGCAGGCATCAGTGGAGAATCTCCTTGCGACAGGGTCCGGTGTGGGCACTCCTGACTTGAATGAGCGGTTTGAACTGGAGCAGATCCTTGTATTCAAACAGGTTACCCCGGTGTTCCAGCCGATTGTTTCCCTGGAGAGCGGCACCATCTACGGCCATGAATCGTTGAGCCGATTGACCCATGGCGGAGCTATCAGCAACCCGGAGGAGCTTTTCGACAAAGCCCGAAAATATGGCATGACATCGGAAGTGGAAAAGCTGTGTCGAGAAAAAGCGCTGTCGCGTGCCAGCGAACTTGGTCTGGGGGGAAAGATTTTCCTGAATGTCTGCCCGGCGCTGCTCCATACCGAAGGACACCGGCCGGGTTTCACGGCAGAGCTGCTCAACCATCTGGGAATTAACCACTCGAGAATCGTATTCGAGCTGACCGAAAAGACACTGATCAGTGACTATGCGTTGTTTGAAAGGGGCGTGGCACACTATCGCTCACAAGGGTACCGTATCGCAATTGATGACCTTGGCGACGGATATGCCGGACTCAAGATGCTCTCCCAGGTAGTCCCCGATTATGTGAAGCTCGCACGATTTCTAGTCAGTGAGATCGACATGTCTCCTGCACGTCAGGCGCTTGCCGAAGCGCTGGTATGCTTTTCAAAAAAAATCGGCGCACAGGTTATCGCGGAAGGGCTTGAACGCAGGGAGGAACTCGCTTATTTTTCTGCGATTGGGGCTGAATATGGTCAAGGATACCTGCTTGCCCGCCCGGCTCATACTCCCCCCGCAGGGGACAGGCTTGAGCTCCCCGGGTTACCACTGCCGGCCAGCCACAACCCCGCACATCATCTCTATTGCCGACTGTCAAGGACTTCATGCCCCTGACCGCTTTGAGCTCGCGTCCATGCTTCGGCGCCGAGAAGCTGCTCGATCTTTTCAAGCAGCACAGACGGTGTAAACGGTTTTGACACGAAGCCGAAGCGTCCCCCATCCAGAAGTGCTCCAACCGAATTATCCGAATACCCGGACATATACAGGACAGGAAGGTCAGGCCGATGATCGAGAACGCGCCGGTAAAGCTCTGTCCCGTTCATCTGCGGCATGACCAGATCTGTTAGCAGCAGATCCATGTGTATGCTGCTCTGTCGTACCAGCTCCAGTGCGACGTCGGGCAGATACGTTGACATAACCGTGTACCCGCTCAATTCAAGAAGATTGCGGACGAGATCCATGATCATTTCATCATCTTCCACCAGAAGGATTGCTGCAGGGGATGGTGCCGGATCTGCGGTCATGGTGTTCAGGGGTGTCGTACGATTTCGAGAACGTACAGAAAAATTTCGATCCCAATCAGGATGATAATGATCCACTCAAGCCGGGCTGAACGCCGGGCATGGGAAAGGCCGGTGAACACATGGGTCATATCCAGCAGGGTTTCAGATTTATGTTTGATCTCCTGATATCGCTGATTAAGTTCTAACAGGCTGGCCATGGT
>DCNF01000018.1:21619-25549 GCA_002322035.1 Geobacter sp. UBA1603 | reverse complement strand
GACGCCAGGCGGGCCATATCCTTGTCGGGAAGTTCCAGCGTACCTCGGCCCAGATTCGCTATCAGCCCTTCCACCTCATCAAACACGAGATCGATGCGTGCCTCGATACGTTCAAGAGCGACGGATTTTGCCAGCACGAAGCAGATAATATCAACATAGGCATTGTCCTCGCGATGAAGCACCGCATAGTCATTGGTTATGGCTGATTTCTGATCGGCATCGATGCGCAGCTGGTATTCTTCTCGGTATATGAGCTGCCTGTTCTCGTGAAGTGTCGATACATGCCTGCTGATCCCGTCAAGAAAGCGGGTGATGATCTCGCCGGAACAGTTCAGAAACACCATGCCGCCGAAATAGTACAGATAGACCTGCTGACTGTCGGTGACAGAACCGGTCGAGAACGTCACGGGGTTCAGCTTCATGGGCTCTTCCCAGCGAAATTTCCTTTGAAGCCCCAGGTGTGAAGAAAGACGGTTCAGGTCAATCTCTCCATCCAGGGCATATGCGTTGAAATCATGCTGTAGCATGCGGCTCACAACCTACCTGGTGTTTCCCCAAAAGGGTTCGTCGTGTTCCTTAAAGATGATGGCATCAATCTCTGCATGTATCATCTTGCGCAGCCTGGGGTCATCACTGTGACTCAAGTACGACACAATCTCTACCCACTGGTGGGGAACAAACGGTTTCTCAACGTATGCGTGAAGCGCTGTCAAGGCAGCATCCACCTGGGATCTGCTGAACGACTTATCCATCGCGGCCTCTCCTGGTCCAGAACGAGTATTTTATTGCGAATTTACAATATGACTATACCAGCGGCTTTCGGATTCTCAATGTCACAGTATTGTTAATTTTGCCATTGTATTCCAAAGCCGGATTGACTCTCTCAAGCCAACTGGGATAGGCTTTGCCCATGAAACCCAAAGCGATTGTAAGTGCCGTGAGGCGTCCTAAAACCTGGTGCAGAGCTCTTACTCTGACGCTGTTTGCGCTGCTATTTCTACCCTGGGATTCATACTCGTCACCGGGAGTTCACCGTAAAGCCACAACAAAATATCTGGTAACGACGAGGGGTTTCCGAATCGGTAGTGTTACCACGACCCAGTCCGTCATACGGGAAGGGGCGGATACGATCGTACGGTTTGAGACCAGAACCAGTGTCAAGGCAGCAGTTCTGTGGATGGGCTATCACCAGGACACGGTTGAGGGCGGTGTGATACGTAACGGTGCTTTGCAGAGCTACTCGCGCCATGGCGTGGAAAACGGCGGCACTGTAGCGGTGGAGGGTCGTCTGGAGGGTGCAGTATTCAAATTCAAAATTTCGGGGAAAAGTGGGGACCGGACTATCGAGATTCCGCGTGCTGCCTACGATGGCACCACCATGGAGTGTCCCGAGGCTCGGCTGGATTTTTCCCGCAGTGCTACTGTTCCCTTGCGAGTTCTTGATGTGGAACACTTTTCTGTTGTCCGCAGGGAATACCGTTTTGTCGAAGAGAGCCGGTTTACCGTATCTGGGATAGAATATCCATGCAGAATTGTCGAATTTTCAGATCAGAACAAGCGTGCGCGCCGCTGGATTTATCAGGACGGCGGTGGTGTTATCATGTTCCGCCAGGACGGCGACAACTACTCTGTTACGGCATCATCGCTCATCAGGCAGCCCGGTGAGGCGGCTGCCCCCTCCTTTCTACTCCGGGTTCCTCTCCAGGTTTCTCATGAAGGTTTTGTAGCAAGATTGATTTAAAGGTGTTCATCGTCATCAGCCGGTACAAACCTGCGCAATGTCCTGAGGACATATTCCCTGGGGAACGGGGAATCGCTGATGGCATTATTGATACGGGTAATATATTCAGGCTGCGGCAGCCCCGGTGCCGTGACCGGGTCCACATAGACCAGGCATATTAGGGTATTACCGGCCAACCGGATCGGAAGATGGTATTTCAGGTACATACCCTCATCAACTTTTTCGCAATGGTCAAGATTGTGCTCGTCTTCCGCAGACAGTTCAAACACCCTCCCGTGGACGACATCACCGCTTGAAGGTACGACCGTTGCGTATCCCCGCCGTGAAATTATCCAGCGAAAATCGTTGAGAACTCCCATCCCAGCATCGCGACAGCCCGGGCAGCGTTCTCTCATCTGGTTCAGCCACAGGTTCGATCCGTACGCAAAATAGTAAAGCATGTGGTCTCCGGGCTACGGGTTATTAATCTGCACCTCGCAGCATACACTTCCATCGAGCTGCAGTCTGCCTCGTGAGATAATGTCACACACTGTTTACCTGGTGTGCACCTGTCTGTAACCATAATGGCCTATGCTGGAAACCACTCCATACCATGCATGGGAGAGTACCGCATCAGAATGCATACTGAAATAACGGCAGAGCAGAAAATCGTGCACACGTCAGTACCGACAGAATTACGCATGGCACGCCAGTTCCTCACCAGGGCTGGCGTTTCTTTTCGGTCTTCCGAGGACCTGGCTGAAACACTTCCGTTCTCGCGGGGAGATGTCACCGCCGGCTCGGAAAGCGAGCTGCAGGCTGTCGTTATCGGCAGTCGCAGCACCGTTGACCTCCCCTTGACTATTGAGCAATCGAACTATTTTGCCAACATTCAGCGCCGCGTGGCGGCCGGAGAGGTCCCGCGCAAGGCCATAGCCGACCTGGAGCGGTTCATCAGCGACAATCCAACCGGTGTCTGGGAGAACAGTTGGGTCAGATTTCCCGGGATAAAGCTTTCTGAGTTTGCCCGCGGGGTTTTCCAAGGCGACCTGCTTGCCGACAAGAAAAAACCGGACAGGGGGACGCGATGTGATATCCAGCGTTTCTGCTGTACCGGTGGCGACGGGGTTGAATTGCTCCGGCTCCCGGTCAGTTACCTGATCAAGCTGGCACTGGCGGATCTGATCGGAACGCAGCCCCTGCTGCCGCCGCTTGTGCGGGAAACCGGCATCAGGCTGATGGGGCATTACCTGAACGACAACACGTCCCCGGAAACGTTCTCGTTCAATGTGGTTACGATGACGCCTGACCGTGGGATGGGGCAGGGAAATCGCCCGGGAAACCGCGCTTCGCTTTCTCTTTACGCAGTTGCTCGTAACATATGCGAACGAGGCATTCGGACTTGCCGAGAGCAGCCAGAAAGCAAAAGTATATTTCGCGCCCCACCCGCCCGTGCGCCAGAAAGAACTGAATGACCTTGTCTCCGACAGTTTCTACCGGGAGCTGTTCATGAGTCCCTGCCTGTCCGGCTGGGACAAGGGCGAAGAGAAGTACCGCTACATGCAGCTCTGCCACCAGGTGCTGTCGCGCAGCCAGCTCAATGCTGTGGCAAAACTGCGCGAAGCGGGCATCATCACGACAAACCTTGTTGTTCTTCCCAATGTGTCGAATGTCAGCCTCGCCAACAACGGTACCCATCTCAGTATCGGCAGCCGCCGGCTTACAGCAGCGCTCGGCGATCCGTCGTCCGGATTCACTGCGCACCATGAAAAGCAGCTCGGAGACCTGGCCGTAAAGATATCCGAGCATTTCCTGCCGCTGTTCGTCGGTACATACAGCGCAGCACCCTACCGGCTGGCATTCAGTGATTTCCATCCGGAGAAAGCTCTCGGTTTCCTCCCGCATGAACTGGACTATACCCATCTCAGGATGTTCTGGCGGCGCTGGAAAAGAAAGGCCGACATTTCGATCTTCGGCCAGCCGGTGACGCCGTTCGGCCCGAATCTGCTCGCCAGTGCCTTCAGCAGGGTCTTCGGGCTCAGCGGCGACTTCGTGCCTGACTACCGGCTGCTCGATTACCTGGTTTGTCTGCTGTCGACCGACCGCTGTCCGTCCCTGAACGGAGCCCCCGGAAATCATGACCGCCTTCGAGCTGACCTGACCGAAATGGGAGTATTCGACGAACAGATGTCGGTCTATCTGCTCTACAA
>DCNF01000018.1:21104-21386 GCA_002322035.1 Geobacter sp. UBA1603 | reverse complement strand
AGATCTTTTTCGGGTCGGCCATCGGCATTCCGACCTTTTTCGTGCGCAGGGACACCAGCAACCTGTTCATGAGCGAGATCATCAAAAGGACCCCCGGCGTACGTCCCAGCCGCCGCTACAGCGGCTATCTCCGCGTGCCCAACGGTGAGTTTCGTTCAGCCCTGGTGAAGCTGCTGAAAGAGGACGGAGCCGAATTAATCGAGATGCTCGATCTGCATGAGACCATCAACGATCTTGAGCGGCGGATCACCCAGCCGGACCTGCATTCCGCCGCAGGGAAGG
>DCNF01000018.1:20520-21005 GCA_002322035.1 Geobacter sp. UBA1603 | reverse complement strand
GCCAGGCGGGTTCCCGCCCGGGAGTTCAACGTCGGCACCGAGCAGTACTACCGCGAAACGCTCTGCAGTAAACATCTGGATGAGGCGCTGGATTTCCTGGCAGAGTCCTGCCTGATGCTGGATGAGGAGAGGGCGGAGCGTGCGGAACCGGTCCGCTCGGCACTGCACCAGATACTGGGCGAAAAGAGCATGGCGGAGTTCCTCGGCCACGCACGGCATGAGATTTTTCGTGAACATCCGGATACAGAACTGCTGAAGCGGTTCCTCAACCTGATGATGGTCGTGGTTCACGCGGACGGAACCGCTTCGTTTTCCGGGTCAGCAGATGCAAGGAGCAGTGATGAACCATCAGCACCAGTATATAGAGCGGGATAGCGGCCGGGGCGTCACCGAGCAGCTGTTCGGCGATCGTACCGTCAGGTTCCTCTATGACAGCATCCGCGAGAACGCCGGCGGGCTCTTTCGGCTGCTGACCAGCAGCTGGT
>DCNF01000018.1:19897-20341 GCA_002322035.1 Geobacter sp. UBA1603 | reverse complement strand
AGGATCCGTTACCAGGAATGCCGCCCCATGCCGGACAACGGTTCGGCAGTGGTCTCCCCCGCTGATGCGCGGCTGATAGTCGGATCGTTAAGCTCAACCTCGCTCCTGTTTCTCAAGGACAAATTTTTTTCCTTCGACGAACTGCTCGGCTACCGCTGCGGGGAATGGCTCGAAGCCTTTGCCGGAGGAGACTTCGCCGTATTCCGGCTCACCCCNNTGTTCTTGAAAGAGAAGTTCTTCTCTTTTGAAGAACTTCTCGCTGCCGGGGGTCGTTCATGGACAGAAGACTTTACCGGCGGTGATTTTGCCGTGTTCCGCCTCACCCCGGACAAATACCACTACAACCATACCCCGGTTGCGGGTCGAGTGGTCGATTTTTACAGCGTCGACGGCGTCTACCACTCCTGCAACCCATCGGCGGTCGTGGCCGTTGCCACGCCCTAC
>DCNF01000018.1:0-19862 GCA_002322035.1 Geobacter sp. UBA1603 | reverse complement strand
CGTGACCATCATCGATACCGATGTGGAGGGAGGGACCGGCATCGGCCTTGTCGCCATGATCGAGATAGTCGCGCTGATGATCGGCGATATCGTGCAGGCCTACAGCAACGACGGATACGAATCGCCGCGTCCGCTGGAAGCCGGCATGTTTCTGGTCAAGGGGCAGCCGAAGAGCCTCTACCGACCCGGCAGCAGCACCGATGTGCTCCTTTTCCAGAAGGGAAAGGTGGCATTCGACACCGATCTGCTTGAAAATTTGCACCGGCGTGGTGTTGAAAGCCGGTTCTCAATCGGCTTTGGGACTCCGCTGGTGGAGACCGACGTGAAAGTCCGTTCCCGGATAGCGATCAGGTCTGTGGCCGGCACGGAGGATGGCAATGCCTGAAATTTTAATTCTCATTCCGGTCATGTTCACGCTGGGGCTCTATATCTGGTGGGGGATCCGCTTCCTGCCGGCGGAGCGCTGGCAGGTATTTGCCTCCGCTCCGGCAGAGAAGCTCGCTGACGGCAGCTGGCGCGGCATCAATTACACCTGGTACGGCATCCTGACGGCCAATGCCTATCTGGTTGCCGTTGCCGTCCTGCTGCTGCTGATGGGATCTGTCGGGGTCTCCACAACCGGCACGGCTCTCCTGACGGCAGTGATGCTCGCCTGTTGCGTGCCGGCGTCGAGGCTGGTGGCGCGCATCGTCGAGAAAAAGGCCCATACCTTTACCGTCGGTGGTGCAGTTTTCGTCGGGATCCTGGTAACACCTTTCGCCATCCGCCTGGTCAATGCCACGGCGGGTGAGCGGCTCTCCTTCCACATTCCGGTCCTTGCGGCATATGCCGCAATCGCCAGCGCCTATGCCTTCGGCGAAGGGCTCGGCCGCCTTGCCTGCATCAGCTTCGGCTGCTGCTACGGCAAACCATTGAGCTCTACCTCGGGTCTGATCCGAAAGCTGTTCGAAGGGCGCTGCCTGGTATTTTCCGGAGAGACCAAAAAAATTGCCTACGCAGACGGATTGCAGGGAACCGAGGTGCTGCCGGTGCAGGCGCTAACGGCACTCTTCTACTCCGGGTGCGGGTTGGCTTCAGCGGGGCTGTTCCTTGCCGGGCACTTCATGGCGGCGTTTCTTTGTGCCACGGTCACAACGCAGGGCTGGCGGTCGTTTTCAGAGGTGTTCCGCGCCGATTACCGGGGAGGAGGCTCGGTGTCGGCATATCAGATCATGGGGGGTGTCGGGCTGGCATACGCGGTGGCAGCATCGCTGCTGCTCTCGGGTGAACCAGTCCCCCGGCCGGAATTTACGGTCGGCCTGAAAAGCCTCTGGACGCCGGCGGTGATACTCTTTCTGCAGGGGATATGGGTGGCGATCTTCCTCTATACCGGCCGAAGCACGGTCACGGGTGCGACCATGTCATTCCATGTCAACCGTGAGAACATCTGACAGACCGCATCACCAGAACACCTGTTCACCGCTCGGGTCGCAGCCTGTATCGAGGTTCCATTCGCCGAACCAGGTAAGATACGCCAGGTCATCATCGAATATGGCCCCGGCGATGACGCTCCATCCTTCCTCCACATTCCGCATGGCCCTGGCAAACACTTCCCCGTAGTCCATCCTGCTCCCGTCAGGCACTATCAACCCGTTGATATAGGCCGGTTCAGGGCAGCCTGCGGCAGGATAGCTGAGCCCATTCCTGGCTAGGATATTTCTCGCCAGCGGGAAAATATGCCGCGAATCTTCCGAGCCGGCCTGTATCAGGCGCAAGGCATTGCCGTGCCAGCCGTGGATATCCGGCGGATTCTCCTCATACAGTTCCAGATGACATTCCAGAAGCAGGTCCGACCAGAAGCGGGAGATATCAGTATGCAGCCTCCTGTCCCGGGAGGAGTGGCTGCAGCTGGCGAGAGTGGTGTTGAAATCAGGAGAATGGCCGATCTGTCTTCCCGGACAGATCAGTTCGTGGACATAGACATCCTGGTGCATCTCACAGATGCGGTGCTCAAGGACATTTGAAGCGTAGTCGCCTACTTTAAGGCGGACAACCGGGTGAATGGTCGCATCAGAGATTACATGGGCACAGTATCCGAGAAACCATGCCAATCGACGGGCGAAGGATTCCGTGTTGCGCGACTGCTTCAACTGCCTGATCCCTTCCTGGATCATCGTTCCGGTCCGCTGATAGTGCATGGCATCCGCCCATTCAGGTGCTCCGGCATCATCAATGGCAAGGTTGGGATAATCGGGGCTGACCGCGCCGAGCAGGCAGAATCTGAAGAGCTCTGAAAGGGGCTGGAGCAATGGAGGATGAACGGCCTTTCCAAACCGGCCGTTGTCGTACAGTAATGCCGCGAGTGCGATGTGGGCGTACGGACCGGGCATCGTCAGTCGTTGGTTATCTGTCAGCGGTCCTGTGCGGACTTGATTCTTCTCGTATTTTTCGGGGCTACCGGCTGGTGCGGCAATGCCCAGTGTCCACACAAAAAACATCTGCTGCAGGTTACGACGCCAGTGTCCATAAACACCTGATGGCTAACCACGCCAATTTTCGCCTTACATTTCGGGCATGTCATCGGAAACTCCTCAATGGTGTGCTTACAGAGATCTACCATCTCTGCATAGTGAAGCTACCGGCTTACTGCAGTCACATCTGTTCCAGCTGAACGGCCTGCTTCAGAACAGCATCCCTCATGTGAGAACTTCCCGATACGTCCGTGTGCCCCGTAGAAATGGGTCTGCTCAGCCCCGCAGCTGAATTTGACCTGCTCCAGCCGGTAGACCGGCTTGATTTCGTCAATGATTGAGCTGCTTGCCCGGCATCCGCAATCGACACACTGATGAGTTGCATTCATGATTTGGCATCTCCTTCGGCAAGAATCTGAATATATGCTGAAATCATAGCAGAATGCCGGTTACAGCGGTGTGCCGTGTTATTTAAATGTCTGCAACGGATTCAGGCGCTGAAGCAATGTATGTAGCTCCGCCTCCCAGAAAAAAAATCGGCTCCGTCGAATGAACGACGGAGCCGTGAATTTCAGTTTTGATTGAATCGGCAGAACATTACTTGCTGCGTGGAGCAAGGGAAATGGTGGTTGATGCCCCCCATTTCTTCTGCTGCCAGAGATATTCGCGCACCGTCATGTTTTGAGCAGCGGCATCAATGGTGACAACGTTGTAGGAAAGCTTGGCCGGATCACCTTTGCCATCCGTCGCGTCGATCCCGGAAACAGCACCCTTCATGGGCGAATCGACGCGCACGACGTTCAGGCTGATGTCATTGTCAGGGCCGGCCCAGGTGTAGGTCTGATAGTAGTTGTCGTTGCCATGGAAGTAGGCGACGATGTTTTTGTTGGCTTTAAGCCAGGCAGCAAGACCTTTTTGTGCCGTTGTTGACGGGCTGCTGGTCGATAATGCGCCCGTGGAGTCCTTGTCGGCAACCACATCGGTGACCATGTTTTCAAATTTCTTGGTGAAGTCATACGCTGTTGTGGTGGTGAGGTCGCTGGCCAGATGTTTCGCCTCGATATCAGGCTGATCGTGGGTAAAGAGCACAACCGGCATGTTCTTGTTGCTCATCTTGGCCAGGTCGGCGTCGATCAGTGGGCGGATGGTGCTGTCGGGCCACATTCTCAAAAATACGAAGTGGACCCCGCCGATATCCTTTGAATACACGATGTGGTTTTTCCGGTAGTCATAGGACCCTGCTGCCAGAGCCGTGGCCGGGCTCATGAACATATTGTACAGGTTGAACATGACCGCATCATCGATCGCCGGAACCATTGTTTTGGTGTAACCGATGGCATTGGAAACGTCATGGTTGCCGGGAGTCAGGTAGAGGCCGGCTTTTTTGCCGTCTTTTGCCAGCAGGGTGACGTTGTTGATATAGTCATTCTTGAACTGATTCCACGAAGCTGTGGCGGTCTGGACCGGAGCCTGCATGCGGTTGGAAATGTCGCCGGTCATGGCGATGAAGTCGATCGGGCCGATCTGCTGACCGGCTTTGATCCCGCTGTCATTGGGAAGGATCTCACCGGGCATATTATTCAGGGCCCGGACCATCAGACCGTTAACCTGCATGGCATTGCTGTAGTTGCCGTAGACAACGGAGCGTTTGATGCCGTAATGGGCATCGGAGGTGTACAGGAAGGTTGTTGATCCTGTTACCGCCGCACGATTCTCGTCAGTCAGCCCCAGGGCGGCCATCATCACCTTGAAAATATGAGTGTTGTCGACGATCCGTGTCCCGGGGTACCAGAGCCCTTCGTAGTTGCCGAACAGAGTGGAGCCGGCGCCTTTGGCGTAGAGTGTGACCAGTTCGTTGGTATGGTCAGTGGTGCCGTAGGTTACTGCGGTTGGGTCGGGGAGAGTCGGCAGGGTGCCCTTGGCCAGGTCTTTCTGCAGCCGCATGAAGCTGTTGCCGTGGTCAGACGTCACAATCACCAGGGTGTTCTCCCAGGTAACATTCGGGTTGGTCTTGTTGTCGATATAGGCAGTGACCGCTTTGACGGCATTATTCAGATCCCACATGCTGCCGATCATGTCGTTGTAGCTGTTGGCGTGATTTGCCCAGTCGATGTCTCCCTGCTCCAGCATCAGGAAAAAGCCGTTCTTGTTCTGGGCCAGAACCTTGAGGGCCGCGGTTGAAGCATCAGCCAGGGTCGGGTTTTCGATCGAACCGCGGGTTATGGCCGATGTGCGGTCATTGCTCGGTTTGTGATATTCGAAATTTCCGCCCGCACCGCCAAAGAGTCCGAACAGTTTTTTGCCTCCGCTTGCGGCTGAATCAGCAGCGGCCAGAAGAGCAGTGCCGCCGTCAACACCGGTTGAGCGCTCGACAAATTTGTACTCCGTATTGCTCGAACCCTTGAGGTAGTTGTACTCGGGTGAGTCGATGTAGGTGTAGTCGGGATTAACCGTCGTCGAGTTATAGGCGGGGTGCCCACCGCCGATGACTACATCCGGTCGGACACCCATGATGATTTCCTGGGCAATCGATTTGTAATTACCACGGTTCACGTTATGGCTGACAAAGGCAGCCGGGGTGGCATGGGAAAACGGCACCGTGCTGACGACGCCGATGGATGCCTTCTTCTGGCTGCGGTACATCTCGGCAATCGTGGCAAGGCGGCCATTGGCAGGATCACCGGTGCGCCAGGCGATATTGCCATCGTCGGTTTTGAAGCCGGTACCCAGTGCTGTTGCAGCGGACGCTGAATCAGTAGCGGGAACTTTCGCTGTACCGGTGGAGCTGTCTTTGATTTTAGCGCTGAAATAGGGGATATAGGTTTTGGCGGTCGCGGCATCCTGACGGTAGGGAAGCTTGCCGCCCTTGGCAGGGTCGTAACCGAGTGTCGGAGTGAATGTTGAGACATTATCAAGATTCACCGTGTTGTCATTGTACTTCTTCGAGCTGAAGTTGTTTGTGGAATAACTTCCGAACGCATAGCGGTTGTAGGTGGTCACATCCCAGGTGGATGCGTTCCCCTTGTAGGTAAAACCCTGATGCTCCAAGCCTGCTTCCTGTGTGCCGAACAGATAGTTGTTGGCGGCCCGCTCATGTTCCAGCTGCATGCCGTCGGCAACGATCAGGATGACATTTTTTGCCGTAGGGCTCGAACCAGTCGTTGCCGTCGTCCCGCAACCGGTCAGCGAAGCGACCAGCTGCCCGATTACGGCGACGGTTATGAACACTCTCCATTTCCTCATGACTCCTAACATTCTGCCTACCTCCTTGGGATGATCTGTATCGATGGAAGACGTTCATAGCACGGCCTTGTGCCATAAAAATTGAGTTCGTGTTACGTTTAAGAAAAATTCACATATCTGGCCAGACCGCGCAGCCCGTCCGCACCGAATTGTCACAATATTGAAATGCCATTGTCACGTTGTCCTGATATATTCTTGCCATTATGAACTGTTATCTCTTTGTCAATGCTGGTTCCGGCCGCTACAATGAAGCGGGGTTGGGAACTGTGGTCGATTTTCTCCAGTCCCATGCTTTTCGGGTAATGACATTTTACGTCAGCTCTCCGGCTGACTCCTATTCCTGCTGCCGAAAAATCTATGATGATACGGACCGCCCCTTGATCGTTATCGCCGGCGGGGACGGAACATTGAATGGTGTTCTGAACGGCCTGATACCTCATACCGCCACACTGGCGATTCTGCCAATGGGGACATCCAATGTAATGGCCGCAGAACTCGGGATCCATTCGCTCCACGATGGCCTGGGGCGCATCGTCCGCGGCGAGAGTATGCCGCTTCCGGTTGGAGAACTGACTCTGGCCCAGGCCCGTTACCGTTTTGCACTGATGGCAGGGTGCGGCCTGGATGGCGCAGTCGTGCGCGATGTGGGTATTCTGGGGAAAAAGTGGCTCAAGCAGGGCGCCTATGCTCTGTCAGCATTCAGAAGTACATTGGCCTGGGATGAAACATGCTTTGATGTTGTGACGTCATCGGGAGTTATTACCTGCCATACGGCGGTAATCTGTAACGGTTCACGTTATGCGGGCGATTTTCTGCTCGCTCCTTCAGAAAAAATATTTGAACCAGGCTTTACCGTGGCCTGTGTCACGTCAAGTCGCCGGCTCGACTATTGTGCCATTGCAGCTGACCTTTACCGGAACAGGATAGAGGCGAATCCTCGAATTATTACCAGGCCGTCGCATCTGGTGGAAATACGCGGCACACGTCCCATTCAGATCGATGGCGATTTCATTGGCTACGGACCGGCTTCTGTCAAAGCGGTACCCGATTTTGCCCAGATCATTGTCTGAACGTGTGCAAAGGCATCTGTACGGCATGCTGCTGGCCGGATTATGCCTGTTATCGGCATGGCCGTCATGGGCTTCACCGCTAAAGCTTACAATCCGGGCACCTGACCACCTCTTGAAAACCTCGGTTTCGCGTCTGGCGATTGACGACACCCTGGCGCTTCTGGAACAGGCATTTCCCGGGGCTGAAGTCACTCTTAACGGAAATGACGGTTCGGTACGGCTGATTCTGGAGACAACGCCCCCCGCAGTCCCTGGCTCCCGCCATGCCCCAGATAACCACTCCAATGATTCCTACCGCTGGAATGCCATATCTGAACATGGCACCAGAATCATACGCCTGAAAGCCGCGACCCCCCATGGTGTTGCCAATGGCCTTTACGGTCTGCTTCAGGATAAACTCGGCTTTCGCTTCTACCACCCGCGCGAATCAATTATTCCCCGTTATACCAGATGGCCCCTTGAACCACGATTCACCCTGCAGGGGGTTCCTCGCTTTGCAAACCGGGGCTTTCATCTCCACACCCTGCACCCGATTGAGTTAACGGATCAACTCCACGACCCCACGATTCCCGGCGCTTTTAACGATGTTGCATCATATCTGGACTGGCTGGCCCGCAATGGCCAGAATACCTTCCAGTTTTTTCTTCTGCGCTCTGTCGACCGGTCGGCATGGCCAGCCCATGCCCGAAGAATAGTGGAGTATGCCCACAGCCGGGGTATACGCTGCGGAGTTGAAATATCACTGGCAATGATTCAGCAGCAGGCATTTCAGGCGATCACCGTTTTGCGACTTATTCCGTCGTATAAAAGACAGGTCGACGCGACCCTCGCCTGGATTTTTCAGGCACCATGGGACATGATATCACTGGAAGCTACCATGGGTGAACATCTCCCTTTTCTGGACCGGCTGCTTCCGGGAGTACAGGCCCATCTGGAGCGTCAGGTACAGGATCGCTTCGCTGCGAGGCTCATGTACGCAACCCATGTGATTTGTGCAGCAGAAGGTGAAAAGGTCCGTCGCCCCCAATTGCTTTCCAGCGGGATTCTTATCCATACGGTCATGTGCTATTCAGCTTCAGATTCGAGGGCGCCGGTATACGGCAACAGCAATCAGCGGTTCATGCTGGACGCCGCCCGATCCGAGAAACAACGGAGGGAAACGTGGTATTGGCCCGAATCATCCTACTGGGTTGGTTTTGACTCATCGGTTCCGCTGCTTATTCTGTCCTATCTTGACGCACGCTGGACAGACATTCACACCATGGGCACTCTTGGTATGCATGGCCACCTGACATTCACATCCGGCTGGGAATGGGGTTACTGGCTTGTCGACTGGAGCATTGCCCGCTGGACATGGCAATTGAAAGACAATGGAAGGGAACGGAGATCCTGGCCGCTTTCACGGTTTGCCGAGCTGAACGGAGACCGTGAGTTGCAGGCGCTGATGGAGCAGGCGCTTACACTACAGAACAGCTACCTGAAAGACAAAGAACTGCTCCGGTTCATGTCAGCGTTGACACCATTCTCCGAGCTGCCGCATCCATTTGACAAGCCATTCCAGCCGGAGCCAGTGTTCCGCTATGACTGGCTGCTCACAATGGCAACGGGGCCGGAAGCGTCGAAACTGCTTGATAAACCAATTCAGGACCTAGAGGAGTATGCGGAGCGGATGGGGCGACTGGTCAGGCGGATGAACACAATAATCAACAGGCACGCTCTTTCCGGCTCTGTCGGGACACGACAGCGGGTGTTAACACAGGAAATCACACGAGGCCTTGAGGTGACTGCATTGCGGGCCGGCCACCGGGCATTAACATTACGAGCAATAATGGCAAAACGGACTGAGCATGCCGGTCGGTTTGATCACTCCCGCCACTCCGGCCCCCTGCTGGCGAAGGCCCGGATCTTGAGACAGCAGGCCCAGCTGATGGTGCAGAACCAGGAGAATGGCTATCGCTATCCGCTTGTTCAAATTGCCCGGCGCCGCAGCAGTATGACGGCCTATCAGTTCGGCTACCTCTACCCGGCCTCCCGTCTTTTCTTCTGGGAGCGTGAGGAGAAGCAGATCGAACAGGAGCGTTTTGACGCCCTGTTCATGAACGTGTGGGACATGCGGCGCATCGTTGGACTGGAAAGCCTCATGTTCAATCGGTAGGTATCGTGTACACCACGGTCATTTATCAGAGACCCTGAAGTATGGCACATAACATTTGCCTGCAGTTAACATCACCGTAACATTCCCGTGTTATGTTCATCGGCATGAACGGATTTAAAGCCGACCTTCACGTCCACTCAAGCCACTCCAACAAACCGACCTACTGGGCCATGCGCAAGTTTAACTGCCCGGAAAGTTACACATCTCCCACGCACCTCTATCGTACCGCCCGAGACCGGGGCATGGATTTTGTCACGATAACTGACCATAACGCAATCACCGGCGCACTGGAAATTGCACACCTGCCAGGAACATTCGTCAGCTCGGAAATAACGGCCCATTTCCCTGAAAATGGCTGCAAGGTTCATGTGGTGGTGCTGAACATCAATCAAGGGCAGTTCGACGAAATCATGACGTTGAGGAAAAATGTCCACGAGCTGGTAGCATACCTGCATCGAAGCCGGATTCCCCATTTTCTTGCACACCCGCTCTATGCCCAGAACGACAAACTGGATCTGGGAATTATCGAACAGTGCCTGCTCCTGTTCACAACGTTTGAAACTAAAAACGGCTGTCGCGCCCGACGGTTCAACGCGTTTACCAAGCAGATGATCACTTCGCTGACCGAGCCGGTTATTGAGCGCCTGGCCAACAAATATAATCTGCAGCCCTATGGAGCCACACCCTGGATCAAGGGTGTCGTGGGCGGATCAGATGACCACGGTGGCCTCTTCATTGCTCGAGCCCATACGACGACCTACGACACTCCGACAGTAGAAGCGTTCCTCGCTGCTGTCATGTCGGGCGACAGCTGGGCCGATGGCGATGACGGCGGACCGCTTACCATGGCCCACAGCCTGTACGGGATAGCCCACAATTTTTATCGCGAACGTTTTGGCGACCGTCGTCGCACCTCAACACCATTTGTAAGCGCCCTGCTTGACCGGTTCTTTAACCTGGGGAATGAACGCGGTACATTTCTTGAGAAGCTGCGGTTGTTCATTCTGAAAAACCTGCCTGCCCCGCGGGAACGGGACGGCAGAAGCTTCGAAGAGGTGCTTGATTGTGAAGCGAGGCTTCTGCTGGATGACGCCGCCTTTCTCAAGAGCATTTGCGATGCAGACAACAACCGAAAAATATTTGCCGTTACCAGCAGGCTCGCCAATCGCCTGATTTTTCATTATACTAACCGTCTTATGAATCTTCCGCTCAATGCGGGATTTTTTGAGTATCTCAATACCATTGGCACCATCGGCCTGGTACACGGTATGGTTTCTCCCTACTATCTGGCGTTTCATCACCAGCACAAAGGCAAGGAACTGATCCGCCACCTGGTTACCGAGCTAAAAGAGCTTAAGCCCCGCGAAGCACCTGAAAAAATAGCACTTTTTACCGATACGCTGGATGAGATTAACGGCGTTGCCATCACAATCAAACGCCTGATCAGGACTGCCCGCAATCGCGGGGTGGAGCTGACTGTGATCACTGCCGGCAACTCAGCGGATGCAGGCATTGAGGGCGTTCGAACATTTTCTTCGGTGGGAGATTTCATACTGCCCGAATACCCGGAGTTGAAACTCAATTTCCCGCCGATCCTCGATGTGATGGATTTCATTGAGCGGGAGGGGTTCACCCGCATTCATATCAGTACACCCGGCACCGTAGGCCTTCTGGGACTTCTGATTGCCCGGCTGATGGATATACCGGTGGCCGGTACCTATCACACCGATATACCCCAGTATGTGCGCAGTCTTACGAACGATGAATTTTTGGAGAAAGCTGCCTGGAGTTACATGATCTGGTTTTACGGCCAGATGGAAGAGGTGATGGTGCCATCGGCCGGCACCCGGAAACAGCTCATGGCTCGCGGACTTCCGGCGGATCGGATGAAACCGCTCCCGCGCTGGGTTGATGCTGATGATTTCTCCCCCGAGAAGCGCAATCCAAGCTTCTGGAAAAGCCGTGGTATCGGCTTGGGCCGCATCGTACTCTTGTATGTGGGGCGGATCTCCCGTGAAAAGGGGCTTGAAATGCTGGTGAACAGCTTTCGGTCACTTGTGGACGAGGGGGCGCCGCTTGCCCTGGGTATTATTGGTGATGGGCCGTATCGTGAGGAGATGGCCAGTGCCCTGGCCGATTATCCGGCGGTTTTCACCGGTTATCTGACGGGAGTGAACTTGCAATGCGGTTATGCATCGGCCGATCTGTTCGTGTTTCCCAGCGCTACCGACACGTTTGGCAACGTTGTGCTGGAAGCGCAGTCATCGGGACTGCCGGTGGTTGTTTCTGACGAGGGGGGGCCGCGGGAGCTCGTGATAGACGGTCAAAGCGGGGTCGTCTTCCGGGCGGGGGATGGGAATTCTCTGACCGCCGCTATCCGGGGGCTCGTTAGAGACCCGTTACAGCTTTCTCTGATGGGCGAATACGCCCGGTGCCATATCCTCAACAACGCACCTGACAGCAGCCTCACCTATGCTACGATCCTGCGCCCCCAACCCGGTAATTCAGGGCTGGCGCCAGAAGGTTTCAGCTATGCGCCGTAAACGGTCACTCCACGGCAGATCGCCTGTGCAGGCAGACAAGACCCCGCCTTTGCCGGTATCACGAATGTCGTCACGCTCCAAACAGTCAGCGTTATTGTTTCTCAACCGGGAGCTGACCTGGCTTTCGTTTAACGAAAGGGTTCTCCACGAAGCGTCCAGCCCGCGCAACCCTCTTTTGGAACGACTCAAATTTCTGGCCATCGCAAGTTCGAATCTGGACGGGTTCTTCATGAAACGGATCGGCGGCCTGAAACAGCAGGCCGGTGCCGGTGTCAGTGAGTTGTCTGTCGACGGCAGGACTCCCCACCAGCAGATTGCCGAGTGCCATCAGCGCATCGCCGATTTCGAGTCCAGGCGCCTGCAGGTTTGGGAAGAACTCCGCACGGATCTGGCGGCCCATGAGGTGCGCATTGTTGATTATGCGGCCCTTAACTCCCGGATAAAAAACAGGCTGCGGTCATATTTCCGGCAGGCAATTTATCCGTTGATGACTCCGCAATCGATCGATCCAGCCCATCCGTTTCCTTTTATTTCTCACATGTCCTTAAATCTCTTGGTGTCACTCCGCTACCCGGGGGAACCAGAAACCTGGCTGGCGAGGGTAAGGATCCCCGTATCGGCGGAAATATCCCGCTTCATCAGGATCGGCACCAGTTACGACGTTGTAACCATCGAGAATCTGGTCTGCAATAACCTTGACCAGCTTTTTCCCGGTATGACGGTGGTACACTGCTGTCTGTTCCGGGTCATCAGAAATGCCAATAGTGTCAGAGACGAGGAAGAGGCAGATGATCTGGTGGCCATGATCGAAACCGGACTACAGGAACGGCGGTTTGCACCGATTGTCCGCCTGGAGCTTGCCCATGGCATGCCGTCCCAGCTTAAGGGTCGCCTGGCCGCAGAGCTTGAAATCGATGATGACCGCGATATCGTTGAAACAACGGCAATTCTCGGCATGAGTGATCTGATGGAACTGGCCCGGCTGGAGCTTCCCGGCAGCCACTTTCCCCCTCTTCACCCTCATGATCATTACCGTCTGCAGTCATCACGCAGCATCTTCCATATTATCCGTGAGGCCGGGGCAATTCTGTTGCACCACCCATTCGAATCGTTCGCATCATCGGTTGAGCGCTTTCTGCATGAGGCGGCCACCGATCCGAAAGTGCGGGCAATCAAAATGACTCTCTATCGCACAACCCGGGACAGCAGCGTTATCAGCGCCTTGCTGGAAGCGGCACGCAACGGCAAGCAGGTTGCCGTTGTGGTAGAGTTGAAAGCCCGCTTTGATGAAGCTGAAAACATCCGTCTGGCTGAAACCATGAACGATGCCGGTATTCATGTCAGTTACGGGGTTGTCGGACTGAAAACCTACTGCAAGGCTATCCTGGTGGTTCGTCAGGACTTTGATGGGATAACACGCTATTCGCACATCGGAACAGGAAACTACCATGCTTTGAAAGCCCGTTATTATTGTGATCTTGGTCTCCTGACCAGCGATGGCGATATAGGCCAGGACCTGACCGAGCTGTTCAATTTTCTGACTACCGGCATGAATCCGCGCCGGACATTTCGCACGCTGCTGCTGGCGCCCCGTCATCTCAAAAAAGCCCTGCTGGAAAAAATCGCGCGTGAGGTTGAACAGCATACTGCCAACGGCGGGGGCGGGCACCTGCAGTTCAAGATGAACGCGCTTGAAGACCCTGACATCGTATCTGCACTGTATGCCGCATCGCAGGCAGGAGTGAACATCGAGCTGATTATCCGTGACAGCTGCCGTCTGCGGCCCGGCCTGGCCGGCCAGTCGGAAACGGTCAGAATCATCAGCGTGGTGGGCCGCTTTGTAGAACACTCCCGCATCTACTATTTTCATAACGGGGGAAAAGAGGAATATTATATCGGTTCGGCCGATGCAATGAAGCGTAATCTGGAAACCCGTGTGGAACTTCTCTGCCCGGTCGCAGCTCCTGATGCCGTTCGTGATGTGCGCACCTTGCTCGACAGTTACCTGGCCGATCGTTATTCAGTATGGGAGATGCAGTCTGACGGAAGCTACCTCCGGCCACAGTCGCATCAGGGAGAAGAATCCCCGCCATTGGACGTCCAGCAGGTGCTGTACAACCTGCTCGTGCAAAAATATCGAAAAAAACAATCCGCCCGCAAAAAACAGGCCGCGTCACACGACGGCGCCGGTAAGCGCCATCCCGCCTGACTGACCATTCCCCCACCATTTTTTTGGGCTACTGAGCCGGGTTTCTCTGGTTAATCACCACGGATGATCCCGCCTGTTTCTTGGCCGCTTTCTTCACGTCAGTCGCGATCGATGCCAGCTGGGCATAGGAAATGACCGGCGTGTGCAGTGTGTCCACAATGCCGATCGAAAGCGATAACAGGGTGAATGTTTCTGTTTCACCTTTGCGGTTGGGTGTTGTGTATGAGCCCCGTGAAAAATCATGCACCCCGTGGAACTGCGGGCGGTGGCCTTCAAACTCGCGGATGATCGACCACGAAATGGCCTCCGACAGGTGCGGGTCGGTAATCAGGATAAAGTCATCTCCGCCGATATGTCCGCAGAACGACGTCGAATGCTCCGTGTTGAGAACGTGCATGATGATTTCACCCAGCGCCTTTATGACAATATCCCCCTTTTGGAACCCGTAGTAGTCATTATAGGGCTTGAAATTGTCAATATCGATGTAGGCTATGTCAAAAGCTACCCTGTTCTCCAGCCGGCTGCCAATCTCGCGCTGGATGCTTTCATTGCCCGGCAGGCCGGTCAGCGGGTTGGCGCCTTTGGCCAGCTTCAGGTTGATTTCGGTGATGGCGGCGATGAACCGGTCGATGTCCACGACCCCTTGATACTCTCCCCGTCTGGTCGTGCAGACGTTATCAATCCGTACGCGAGTCTCGCTGGTTTGGATCAATTGTGCCGCGTCTTTGATCAGGGTTGTTGATTCAATCGTCATGAATACAGGATTCATAAGGTCGCGCAGTTTTTTGTTGTGGTTGATGTGAAAGGCGAAGCCATGCATTCCGATCACGTGCTCTTCCAGAAAGGTCGCCCGGTTCAGAATTCCCACAACCCGGCCCTGGTCAACAACCGGCAGCACTTTGAGCTGGGGGTCAGTCTGAAAGCGCTTCAGCACGATCGTAAGGTTGTCAGTCGGATGTGCCGGAGGGATGCCAAGTGAGATATCCTGCAGATATTCAACCGCCCCGGCCCGGTTTTCACCCCGTGCGGCACCAGAACACCCCCCTGCGGATGTGTCGCCCTGTGTGACGTCGGTCGTCCGCCCGGTGACAGTTCCAACGGCAACGCCGCTTTGCAGGTACTCCTCGTATGCTCTGGCCTCAAGAGGCTTGGAAAACAGGTATCCCTGGGCAGCATGGCAGTTTCTGGCGCGCAGATATTCGAGCTGTTCGGCGGTCTCAACCCCTTCGGCCACAAGGTTCAGTTTAAGTGCGTGGGCAATTGCGATCACCGCCTCGACGATAGCGGCATCATCCAGGTCGCTGGTAATGTCACGCACGAAAGAGCGGTCCACCTTGATGGTGTCCAGCGGCAGGTGTTTCAGGTAGGAAAGCGATGAGTAGCCGGTCCCGAAGTCATCTACCGAAACAGCCACTCCGAGCTGCTTGAGTTTCAGCAGTTTCTGGACCGTGTCATCAGAGTCTGCCATGACGGCTGTTTCGGTCAGTTCGAGCTCCAGGCAGTCGGGTGCCAGACCGGTTGATTCGAGGATGTCTACGACCTGTTCCACAAAGAGGTTCTCACGTAACTGGCGGGCAGCGATGTTGACCGAGACCCGCAGGCGGCCACGCCCCCTGTCCTGCCATTCCCGGTTCTGGCGGCAGGCCTCACGCAGGACCCAGGCGCCCAGGCGCACAATCATGCCGTTATCCTCGGCAACCGGAATAAAGCTGTCCGGAGGTACAATGCCCGAACCGGGCCTGCGCCAGCGCACCAGCGCTTCCATTCCTATTACGGACATGTCTTCAAGAGCAATCTTCGGCTGATAGCACAGGAAAAACTCGCCATCGTCAATCGCCCGAAGCATCCCGGCCTCAATGCTGTAGCGTTCGACCGCCCTTTTGTTCATCGACTCGGAATAAAACTGTGACGATATCCCGCTCTGCCGGGCCTGGTTCATGGCAATATGTGAATTCTGAAGCAGCACTTCCGCCGTAAGGCCGTCAGCAGGGAAACAGGCCACGCCGATGCAGGCCGGTATGGCGCATTCACCATCCTCAATCGGCAATGGCATGGCAAAAATGTGCTGCAGCTTGTTCAATACCCCTGTCAGGTCTCCATCCTGCACGGAGCCGCCCAGCGCAATCACGAATTCATCACGATGGATCCGGGCCACGGTATCGTACTGACGAAGCGCCGCGTTCAGGTGCTCTGCAATGCCCCGCATGACCGTAATAACCCCTTGGTGGCCAAGCGTGTCTATAATCCCCTTGTAACCGGTCAGGCTGATGTAGATTACAGCGGTTTTCCGCCGTTCACGGCTGCTCAAGGCCAGAATCTGGTGAAGCCGGTCCAATAGCAGCGTCTGATTTGGCAGGCCTGTTTCAGGGTCATAGTGGGAAAGCTGTTCGATCTCTTGTTCCGCCAGAATACGGGCGTTCTGGAAACTGTCACGGGATGCATTGATTTCCCGGGAATAGCGCGTAATCAGGTGGTGCAGCAGCCCGGCGGTGATGATGACAAAAAGGCAGCCTTTTATGAGAGCGAATTGCTGAAATGTGTCGACGTCGCCGGCCAGCCAGGCCGCGATGCTGTCAGACGCTGCTATCCACAGAAGACTGACAGCAGCATAGAGCAGTATGATTTTGAGGGGCGACATGGTTGCCGTAGTACTGACGTCCTGTTTGTGGTTCATTGCTGGATTCCTCGCATCTGAAACAGAAAGGGGCTGCGCCCCTGCCTGCTGCTACGCAATACGGTACAACGGTGTGATGGTAGCGCAAACAGCGCCGCTCCGTTGTTACAATCGGGCAAATAGACCGCAACAGCAGAGTGACACTGCGCCAGCCCTCCCTTATGTTTCCATACTGCAACGCAACCCTGACAAATTGTTACCGATGTGACGATTGGCTGTAACCTTGGGATGATATGCATGGACCCGATACAATCTTCCGCAGGAGGTGACAGGTATGAGGGAAGGGCAGGCAAGGCCGCTCACGATGGTCAGTGTCAGGCCGGTCGTAGCATCCGCTGCAACACTGGCGGCAGGGATCATGCGCAGCATCGCCATCACGGCATACGCTCCTGCATCGCGCCGTCGAGAATTCGAACAGATTGCGGGAAATCCGGGTGCCCATGCCACCCGGTGCCGGATCTTCCGGGAAAAGGGGGCCGGCACGGTGCCGACCATCGTACTGGGAGGATTCGTGCCCGATGCCACCGAAACGGTAGAGTTCCAGCGCAGCATGCTTCGCCGTCACGGCTCGATCTATTACCTTAATTACCCCCGCAGCGGTTTCTGCCGGCAGATGTTTTCCGCCCAGTTGAGCGACCTGATTGAAGACCTGTACCGGAAAGGGCAGAAACCTCTGGTCATGGGTGTAAGCTTTGGGGCCGGCCTGCTGGTGGAGTTTCTCAAAACTGCTCCCGAGCAGATTCATCAGATGATTCGTGGACTGGTGCTTGCCAGCCCGGTTATCTGCACCGATGACCTGATCCGCCCGAGCCGTACCAAAGGTGAGGGGGTCCGGATTCTTGAAAATAACCTCAAAAAAATTCTGGCGGCCGATTCCGACAACCATGATGAACTGAAAAAAACAATCGAGCGGGCCAGACGATGCTTCCAGGCCCTTTTCAACGCCGGCGCAGAAAACCGGATTCTGGGGGTGCGGCACCTCTCGATCCGCAGGAAAATCAACGGTGTCATTGAACAGACGTCTGCCCGCGGCGGGTTCGAACGGGTTCGGGCATTGGGTGATTTCCGCTTTCCTGACGCCGGGCGCTCGGTCTTTGCTGGTCCGGTGCTTGTGCTTTTGGCAGAGCGCGAAGATGACATTCTGGTGCAGTCGTCACCAACGCTGGCACTGTTTCGTGAGGGTTCCTGCCATGAGCAGATCTTTCCCCGCTGCAGCGTCAAAACGGTCAGGTCCGGCAACCCGGATGACGGCGTAGCCCACGCCTCCCTGATTTTTCACTGCGATGCCTATAATTCACTGATTGACGGCTGGTACCACAAGATCCTGTATCCACGCCTGCAGATGGCGGTATAGATGGGGCTGCTCACACGGCTTGCCGGAACTCCGGCTGCCAGAAAACTCATGGTGGGAGCCGCCCGCAGCCGGGCGGCGTATTTCAGGTCCCTCGATCCCCGTAAAGCACAGCGTGATCTGTTCCATGATCTGATCCGGGCGGCGCGCAGTACCCGATTCGGAACAGACTACGATTTTGCCCGCATTGCCGGAATGCCGTTCGAAAAGGCCTACGACGAGTTCCGCACGATTGTGCCGATCAGGACCTATCAGCAGTTCTGGGCTGATTATTGTGCCGGCCATCACACCCGCTCCGCTGACGGGAGCATCTCGATCAACCTGCATGACATCACCTGGCCCGGGCAGATCAGGCGTTTCTGCGAAACCTCCGGAACAACGGCCCCGACCAAATTCATACCCTTTTCCCGCGAGATGTTTGCCCAGAACCGCCGTGCGGCGCTTGATCTGATCTCCTGCTACCTGGACAGCAACCACGATTCGAAGATCATCGGCGGCAAAATCCTGTATATGTCCGGATCGACCGCATTGAACCGCATGGCGCCCGGGGTTGTCTCGGGAGACATGAGCGCCATTACCCTGCGTTACCGTCCCTGGTATCTGGCGCCTTTTGTGGAGCCTTCCCTGGAGATTGCAGACTTGCCCTGGGCTTCAAAGCTGGATGCGATGGCCCGGCTGCTGCTCAGAGACAGCTCCATCCGTGCGATTTCCGGTGTGCCCCCCTGGATCATCCTGCTGCTCACCCGCTGCCGGGAGCTGGGCGGGGGGCGGAGCCTGCCCGAACTGCTGCCGAACCTGGAGCTGATCATTCATGGCGGCACCGGGATCAGCCCCTATCTGGCGGAGTTTCACCGGCTCTTCAATGACAGCATGCCGCGGCTGATCGAACTCCTGCCATCGTCTGAAGCCTTCATGGGATTCCAGTGTGCCGGAGATACGTCCATGCGCCTGACGCCCTATTACGGCACGTTCTTCGAATTTGTCCGCTTCGAAGACCTGGGGGATGATGGCAAGCCGGCGGCCGACGCTCCGGCGATTCCCCTTGAACAGGTCGTGACCGGCCAGCGCTATGCCGTCATCCTCACTACCTGTTCCGGTCTGTGGAGGTACCATATCGGCGATACGATACGGTTTACGGCACTGTCACCCTTGTTGATTGAGTTCGCCGGCCGTGACCGGGTCCTGGACAAGGTGGAAGAGAAGGTCACCCAGGAGGAGGTAGAACAGGCCGTTGCCGATTACAACCGGAACCGGGATGGAAGGGTGGTGAGAGAGTTTATGGTCGGCAGCGATATTGCCGGCCGAAGGCACGTCTGGATCCTGGCCGGCCGGGGTCTGTCCCATGACCGGCAGAATGCTGCCCTGCGGCTTGATGCCAGCCTCAGCGAACGGAATGCCGATTACGCCTGCTTTCGGAGCCAAGGCAGGATAGCGCCCCCCCGTGTGGTCGTGACGGATGAGGATACGATCTACCGCTGGTCAGATGCCGAGCGGGGCAAACTTGGCGGCCAGTCAAAAATACCGCGTATCGATGCGACAGTCGATGCATCCCTGGTGAACAGTATCATCCGCTTTGCCAGCCGGGCAGAATCCTGATAAGCGCCGGGCCGCACCCACACACGCTGCTGACCTGTTTTGTTTGATCTAACTCATGGAGTGTGCTATATGATCTAATTCTATAATACCTGACACATAGAGGAGATGGCATGTCAATCAAAAAAGCCCTGATAACCGGGATCACCGGCCAGGACGGCGCCTACCTGGCGGAACTTTTGCTTGAGAAAGGCTATGAGGTCCACGGCATCAAGCGCCGGGCCTCGCTGTTCAATACCGACCGGATCGACCACCTCTACCAGGATCCCCACGAAAAAGGCCGGCGCCTGGTCCTGCACTACGGCGACATGACCGACTCCACCAACCTGATCCGCATCATCCAGTCGGTGCAGCCGGACGAGATCTACAACCTGGCCGCCCAGTCCCATGTGGCGGTATCCTTCGAGACACCCGAATACACCGCCAATGCCGATGCCATCGGCCCCTTACGCATCCTTGAGGCGATCCGCATCCTCGGCCTGGAAAAGAAAACCCGCTTCTACCAGGCCTCCACCTCCGAACTCTACGGCCTGGTGCAGGAGATCCCCCAGAAGGAGACCACCCCCTTCTACCC
>DCNF01000057.1 GCA_002322035.1 Geobacter sp. UBA1603 | reverse complement strand
GGCAAACTCTTGGGGGAAAATTTCGGCCATGGTTTTGCCGATCATCTGCGAGGAAGAGACGCCGGTCATGTCGTAGAAGTTGTCACTGGCCTTTATAACCCGGCTCTGGCCATCAACCACCTCCTTGATGAAGGCGTAGATCGGCGAATGGGCCAGGAATTCGCGGAAGAGTATCTCGTTTTCGCAGAGCACATCCTGGGTCCGCTTGTGCTCCACCAGCTCCCAGGCGATGTCGGCCAGGTAGCTGGTCAGCTTGACATCGGTCTCGTCGTAGAGCTGCGGCTTGTTGCCGATACCGAGAATGGCGACAATCCTGCCGCCGCGCAGAACCGGCACCACCAGCTCGCGGATCACCGGCGCATGCCCCTCCGGCAGTCCCTTGCGGTGGGGCAGCGCGGCATAATCATTGTGAATGACCGGCTGGCGGGCGGCAACGCAGTCAACCCAGACCCCGGCCTGGCTGATCGGATAGTGGCTCCCCTGGCCAGCAGCCGTGCAAAATTCGGCCCTGGTGCGGCTCGACCAGGCCTGCAGCGTCAGGTGCTGCTGGTCTTCGTCCACAAAATGATAGAAACCGATCGGGCTGTCTGTGACCCGGCAGATCTCATCGAGCGTCCGCTGCAGCAGCTCCTCCAGGGAGTGCTTGATGGCGTACTCGGCCAGCTTCATCCGGGCTTCCAGCACCAGCTCGTTTTTCTTGCGCACCGTGATGTCACGCACCACATGCACATATCCGGTCTGCTGGCCCGCCTCGTCAAAAATCGGATCGACCGAGACCTCGCGCCAGCGGTCACCGAAGCGCATCTCGCCACTGGCCCGGGTGCCGCTGCACTGGGCGGCGGCCACCGGGCAGTCAGGATGCGGGTGACCGTCAGCGTGAAACATCAGCCAGCACTGCTGGCCCAGCAGTTCGGAAAACTCCTTGCCGGTCATGTCCACGGTGGCCCGGTTACAGCGCACGATGCGCTGTTCGGCGTCCATCAGGCAGATGCTGTCCTGCACCGCGTCAAAGGTCTGCAGCCATTCCTGCGACCGGTGATGCTCTTCATTGGCCCGCAGCCGTTCATGCTCAACCAGGGCCTGCTGGCTGTCCAGCTGTCTCTGCCGGCGATGCAGCAGGTAAAGGGTTCCGGCCAGGATGGCGCTGAAAATCAGACCGGTAAAAACCTTGATACCGGCTTCCCGGCGCCAGCCAGCCATAACCTGTACCATGTCACGGCTGCTGGTGATCACCAACGGCCGGTCCAGTTTCAACTCGGGTGGGTCAAAGGTACGCATGACAACCATCCGCTGACGGCCGGACAGGGGAGAACGCTCGACAAACAGACTCTCCGGGCGTCCGCTCTGACGATGTCGGGTGAAAAACGTGCCGGGTACCGCAAAATTCTGCCCCGTCGGGGCGCCCCCCTTCGGCAGCATCAGAAACAGATCGCCGTCACCATGGACAATCGCCGTCCACATATCCGGGGCATAGCGGACCGATTCCATCAGCACCGAAAAATAATCCGGATCGAGCGAGGCGCCGACCAGGCCGTCAAATGAACCGTCGGCAGCAGGAATCATAATCGTCAGGTTGATAACGAAATTGTTCAGAAGCGAGTTAAAAGGGGGCGATACCAGCAGCGTATCCGGGCTGGCCAGAGAACGGGTCTTGGCGAAGTAGTCCCGGTAAGCAAAGTTTTTACCTGTCAGCTCGTCCCGGTTGGCCGCAAGGCATTCCCCTCTGCGGTCGATCAGCATGACTGTGCGAATGCCGGCCATGGCGTTGTGAATCGCTTTCAGGCGGCGCCGGGCGCCCGTTGGATCTTTGGCCCGCCATTCAGGAATATCCCTGACCACGTCGCGCAGGGCATTGCGGGTTCCAATCAGCTGATGCTCCATGTTCAAGGCGATCACCGCCACCTGGGTCAGCAGTTGCTTCTGCTCGCTGGCGATACTCTTGCGGTGATTGTTGAGGATGTCATAGAGCATGCTGGCCCAAAGCACGGCCAGGGCGGCACAGAGAAGCAGCCACTGCGCCCGGTAATGCCGGACGGTGCGCACTGCCTTTGTCGATACCGATATGTGCGGCTGATGGTCGCTCATGGGATGCGTGCTCACTCCGCCCTGCGATAAGATGGAGCAACTATACCACAGCTCCTGGAAATGCCCAGCGGCCTTTGCCGATTGGGCTCAATCGTCCGTTCAGGCCTCCGGGTCCGGCAGCGGCCTGGCCGCCGGCAGACTGACCGTAAAGGTTGAACCGCCGCACGGTTCGCTCTGGACCGTAATATCACCGCCATGCTTGCGGATGATGTCGTAGGCGATATAAAGCCCCAGGCCGGTGCCACTGCCGACCTCTTTCGAGGTAAAAAACGGGTCGAAGATTCTGCGCATCGTCTCCGGATCCATGCCGATGCCGGTATCGGCGATCGATATGCACACGATCTTTTCCTGGCACCAGGTCTTGACCGTGATCCGGCCTTTTTCTTCAAGCGCCTGGGCGGCATTGACCAGAATATTGACAAACACCCGGCCGATCTGCTGGGGGCAGCAGACCACCTCCGGCAGCGTGCCGTACTCCCTGACCAGGGTGGCCTTCTGGCGGATTTCGCTGGAGGCGACATTGATGGCGCTCTCCAGGGCCTCGTTTATGTCAACCGCGCTGACAATCCCGCTGTCGGCCCGCGAAAAGCTCATCAGATCGGCGACGATCCGCTTGACCCGCTCGATCCCCTCCAGCGACTCTTCGATCAGCATCAGGGAATCGGTCAGGATCCGGTCGATCTTGAGCAGGTTCCGCTTTTCGCCGGTGTTCTGCAGGGCGTTGTCAGAAGCCTCGTTAGCAATATGGTGGGTCAGGTACTCGATAAACTCGGCCAGCCGGCCCACATAGCGCCTGAGAGTCGACAGGTTGCTGTTGATGAATCCGGCCGGGTTGTTGATTTCGTGGGCCATGCCGGCCGCCAGCTGGCCGACCGAGGACATCTTCTCGCTTCGAATGATCTGCTCCTGCAGCGCCGTCAGGGAGGCGAGGGCCGCATCCAGCCGGTCACGGGAGACAAGGGTGTCTGAAAGCCTCTCGCTTGTGGTGTTCAGGGCGATTGCCAGACACTGCAGCTCGTAAGCCCCTTCCGGCTCGATTCTGATCGTCAGGTCATCTCTCAGCCGGTTCGAGAACTGGGCCAGGCGGTTAACCGGTTCGGCGATGCGCAGGGCGATCAGCATGGTGGACACCGCCAGCACGACCAGAAGCACGATCGTGGCGACCAGCAGCTCCTTGTGCATGCTGGCCAGGGAGCGCTGAATCTCGGTGGTGTAGACCCCGGTGCCGATCACCCAGCCCCAGGGCTTGAACAGTTTGACATGGGACGTTTTTTCCACCGGCTGATCAACGCCCGGTTCGGGCCAGCGGTAGCTGACGTAACCCCGCCCCTCGCGCCGGCAGACATCAGCAAACTCCCGGAAGAGGTATTTGCCGGTAAAATCCGTGAAGTCATACATATCTCTGCCGTTTAACTCCGGCATGACCGGATGCATGACCATCGTCCCCTTCATATCGTTGACCCAGAAGTAGCCGCTGTCGCCGTAGCGCATCTGCCTGATCCGCTCCAGGGCCCGGCGCCGGGCATCCTGCTCGCTGAATTCACCGTTGACGGAGCGTTCGTAATAATTGGTTGCCACCGAATAGGCCGATTCCACCAGGTCGCGGATGTGGGTCCGCTCGTTGTCCAGCAGCTCTTCGTGGAAGAGTGGAACCAGGTAAAAACTGATCCCGCAGCCGACAATGATGATCATTGCCAGGCAGACCGACAGCATCTGGTAGATTATCTTGATGCCGCCCGGCTGTTCCGGTGCGGGCCGGCTGGCTTCGGCTCTGTCTGCCCCGTGTTCACTCATCGGAATTACCTTCAGGCGGTGGGCCGCACACCGGCAGCCGCACCGTGAAGGTGGTGCCGACGCCGACCGTGCTTTCGACCTTGATCTCGCCGCCATGTTTTTTGACGATTTCGTAGGAGATCGACAGGCCGAGTCCGGTCCCCTTGCCAACCTCTTTCGTCGTGAAGAACGGCTCGAAGATTCGGGTCAGGTTCTCGGGCGGTATCCCTTTGCCGCTGTCGGACACCGCCACAAAGACATTGTCGGCATCGCCCCAGGTGCGGACCGTGATCGAGCCGTTGATCCCTTCCAGGGCATGGCCGGCATTGACCAGCAGGTTCAGAAAGACCTGGTTGAGCTGCTGGGGGTGGCAGGTGACCGCTGGAATCTCGCCGAACTGGCGGTTGAAGGCGGCCACGTATTTGATTTCGTTCCAGGCGATGTTGATGGTGGTTTCCAGGGCCTCGTTCAGGTTGACCAGCGCCGATTCGGCCTGATCGACCCGCGAAAAACTCTTCAGGTCCTGGACGATCCGGCGCACCCGGCTGGCGCCGTCCAGGCTTTCATCAACCAGTTGGGTAATATCGCTGATCACCCGGTCGATCTTGAGGCGGGTCCGTGCAGCGGCCAGGGTTTCCACGGCGCTGTGACGGTCTTCACCGCTTTTCAACACCTGCTCGGCGGTGGCGATGTATTCGTTGAGTCGCCCGGCATATTTGCTCAAGGTGCCCAGGTTGCTGGTGATGAAGCCCATCGGGTTGTTGATCTCGTGGGCCACACCGGCCGCCAGCTGGCCGATCGAGGCCATCTTCTCCTGCTGGAAGAGCTGTTTCTGGGACGATTCCAGGGCCTGCCGGGCAGCGACCTCGTTCTGCCAGCTTTTCTGCAGCCGCGTGCGGGCCAGCAGCATCAGGCCTCCGCCGAGCAGCCAAACCGCCAGGTGGCCGGCAACAATTGTCTGCTGGTGCCGTCCGGATTCGGCATAGAGCGGCGCCAGGGGGATCGAGACGCTGATGCCGCCCCGGATATCCCCGACCGTGTACCCCTGGGCGGCGTGGCATTTCATACAGCCCGCTTCGGTGACAAGCGCCCGCATGTAGCGCATGTAGGGCTTGCCGTCCAGCTCTTCGATCGAGCTGGTCTCCCGGGCCGTCCCGCCTGAAAACAGCTGTAGGGCCGTGCGCTCCCAGGGATCGGGGAGATTTTCCTTCCTGATCGGATTGAGGCTGGTGATGTGGCCGCGCATACCGGCGCTTTCCCGGCCGAGCTCGAAGACCTGCCGGGTCATGTAGGCCGGGTTGAGCAGGGTCAGCTGCCGGCCGGACGGGGTCACGATGTCGCGCTCCGGGAGATGGTTGAGGTAGGGGTTGGGGGGGGTCGCCGGGGTGGCCGGCACATAGACGCCGCCATGCAGAGCCCCCCAGCGGCGGTAGATGATGTCCTTCTCCAGGGACTGGATCGCCTGGTGCAGGGCGATCGCCTTCAGCGTCGCCTTTTCTTGGCTGATGTTCCAGAGGCAGGAAAGGGCCATGGCCACGGTCCAGCTCACCAGGGCAATCGTCGAGAAGGCGGTGTTTCTGCCACGCAGCGGTTGTTTCATGGGGTTTCCTCAACGGCCGGCGGCCCCGCCAGCGGCAGGCTGACCGTGAAGGTGGTGCCGACGCCGACCGTGCTCTCGACGCTGATCTCACCACCATGCTTTTTGATGATCTCGTAGGATATGGACAGGCCGAGCCCGGTCCCCTTGCCAACCTCTTTCGTGGTGAAGAACGGCTCGAAGATCTTTTTCAGGTTGGCCTCCGGGATCCCCTTGCCGCTGTCGGTCACCGAGACATGGATGGTGTCGCTGTCGCACCATGTCTTGACCGTGATGACGCCCTGACTCCCCTCCATGGCATGGGCGGCGTTGACCAGCAGATTGAGAAAGACCTGGTTGAGCTGCTGGGGATAGCACTTGATCTCGGGAATGTCGCCGAATTCCCGGTTGAGGGTCGCCACGTACTTGATCTCGTTCCAGGCGATGTTGATGGTGGTTTCCAGGGCCTCGTTCAACTGGATCAGGGCCGAATCGGCCTGATCGACCCGCGAGAAGCTCTTCAGGTCCTGGACGATCCGCCGCACCCGTCCGGCCCCGTCCTGGCTCTCGGCGATCAGCTGCAGGGCGTCCTCCATGATGTGGTCGATCTTGAGCCGTTTGCGCACCTGCTGGACCTGGCTGGCGGTTTCGCTCCCGGCACAGGACTCCATGGCCTGGGTCGTTGCCGCGATAAATTCCGACAGGCGGTCCACGTATTTGTTCAGGGTGGTCAGATTGCTGGAGATGAAGCCCATCGGGTTGTTGATCTCGTGGGCCACTCCGGCCGCCAGCTGGCCGATCGAGGCCATCTTCTCCTGCTGGAAGATCTGCAGCTGGGCCTCTTTCAGTTCGGCATAGGCCTTTTCCAGCTCCTGGCCGGCCTTGCGCAACTCGGTGGTGTCGTTCAGGGAGACAACCTGGGCCGTGACCTCGCCCTGGCTGTTTCTGACCGGGTAGATGCCGATGTCATAGCTGCGGCCGGTGTTCTGATGGAACAGCTCTCCGGTGCTGCCGTCGAAGCTGACGGTCGTGAATCCGGTTTCAACGGTCAGCTGGCGCCAGTCACATCCCACCAGCTGGTTGAGCGGACGCCCGGTGACATCGGCCAGCTTTTTGTTGTAACGTCTGATTCGATGGCCACTGTCGGCCAGGATCACGATGTCGCGCAGGTGATCAAGGGTTTCTTCCCACTCCCGCTTGGCATTGGCAACCTGGCCGAAGAGCAGCCCCAGCTCGGCGTGCTTACCCTCCAGCGCTTCCCGGCTCCGGGCCAGTTCGGTCTCGACCTCTTTGCGGGCGCTGATGTCCTCTTTAACCGCCAGGTAGCCGGTGATTCTGCCGACCTTGTCGAACAGGGGCGAGATCGAGGCGTATTCCCAGTAGAGCGTTCCGTCTTTACGTTTATTGTGGAACTCGCCGCGCCACTCCTGGCCGCTGGTGATGGTCTGCCACAACAGGGCGTAGTTTTCGTCGGACATCTCGCCCGATTTGAGCACGCGCGGATTCTTGCCGACCGCCTCTTCGGCGCTGTAGCCGCTGGTCTGGCTGAACTTGGGGTTAACGTATTCGATCGTTCCGCTCGTATCGGTAATCACGATCGTGGCCGGACTCTGTTCGATCGCCCGCGACATGGTGCGCACCTGCTCATCCATTCGGCGCTGCTCGGTCAGGTCAACAAAGGCACCTACGATCCCCCCCAGGGTACCGTCCGGGTTGGAAAAGGGCGCCTTGGTGACCAGTACGCTACGCTCCGATCCATCGGCACGGGGCAGGACGGTTTCGTAGTTGAGCAGGTTCTGCTCCTGCAGAATGGTGCTGTCCATCTGACTGCTTTTGCTGGCGTATTCGCTCGGCAGCAGGTCGCCGATCGTGCGACCCTTGACCTCTTCCAGCTCGTAGAGGCCGAAAAAGTTCAGGAACGCCTGGTTGCAGCCGATATAGGCGCCCTGGGTATCCTTGTAGAACACCGGGTTGGGGATTGCGTCGATGATTTCCTGCAAAAACTGGTTCTGGCTGGTCAGTGCCTCTTCGGCCAGCTTGCGTTCGGTGATATCCTCCAGGGTTTCCACCGCCGCCACGACCTCGTAGGAACTGTTAAAAACCGGCGCCGCTTCGAAAAACATATAGCGCCGCTTGCCGCCGATAGCCTGAAACCACCCCTCGGACTGGAAAGCGCCTTCAGCGAAACGGGATGAGATTTTCTCACCGTAGTACAGGTCGATCTGGTCCAGCCGGTGATCGATCACCAGATCGGCAAGGACCGGCCGTTTTTCTTTATAAAACGGTGCCCACTGCCGCTTGGTCCCCACCATCTGGAACGAACTCATGCCGGTCAGTTTTGCTATGGCGTTGTTCCAGAACAGGATCGTGTGGTGCTGGTCGACCACAAACATCGGGGCGGCGGCGTTCTGGATGATCCCGCCATAAAAATCCCGATCCTTGATGATCGCCTGCTCGGCCGTCTGCACCGCCTCCATCATACTGTTGAACGCCTTGGCCAACCGCTCGAGCTCGTCACCGGTCGTGAGGCTGATCGGCTGCCACTGGTCCTTGTTCACGGAGATCTGATCGATATGCTGGGTCAGCACGTCGATCGGCCGGGTCAGGTGGCGGGTCACGCCCCAGACCAGCAGTATTGAGACCACGATCGCCCCGATCGTCAGCACAGTGGCAAAGACCGCCAGCCGCTGGAGCGGGCTGAAGGCCACAGCGGTCGGAATGTTGGCGGCCAGAATCCAGCCCGTCTCGCCGACCCGTTTGAAGGAACTTAACAGCTCAACCCCCCGGGAGTTGACATTTTCCAGGGATCCCTCGAACCCCTCCAGCGCCCGGTCGATACCCCGGTTCTTTCCGGGCGGGACCTCTTCCATGACCCGCTTGCCGTCGGCGTGCATGACGATCGTACGACCGTCAAGGATGTAGAGGTAGCCTTTCTCCATGCCGGTGGTGGAGATCGAGGTCAGGAAATTGCCGGCCCCCAGGGAGTGGTAGCCCACAAACAGGCCGATCACCTGATCACGGTCATCTCGGATCGGGGCCACCATGGCGACCATCGGCGTATGGGGGGGGGTGCTCAGGCGGAAAGGCTTCGAGATCAGCGGCTTGCCGGTTTTAAGCCCCTCCTTGACGTAATCCCGGAAATTGAGATCGCGGCCGACCAGCTCGGGGATGCCCATGCTTTCAGCCCTGACCCGGCCGTCGGCACCGATCACCACAAAGCCGGAATCGAAAATGAAGCGGCTGTCTTCTTTCTGGTCAAGGATTTTCTGCAGGGCGGCAGGGTTATTGATGTTGTCGCTGTGGACACTGGCGGCGGCCAGGTAGAGCTGGATCCGGGCCAGCTTGAGCCGCCCGTCGAGCTGCTCGGCGATCTCGCTGACCAGCTTGAACTGCTGGGAGAGGATGCTGTCGGTCAGCATGGAGTGAAAATAGAAGAACAGTGCGCCGGACACGCTGAACAGCAAAGTTGCCACCGTTGCCAGCACCATCAGGCTTACCTTTGTCTTGATGCTCATACGATGGATCGTCGAGGTCGGGATCATCTGCAGCCTCCTTCAGCGCAGACCGGGTAGCACCCGGAGCAAAACATGATTCTATCGCGGCTTCCATGATAGTCAATGCTGCAAAAGAAACAAGTCGGACAGATTGAAATGAATGTAGGAAAAGTCTTACACGGACGAGGGATTAGATGCTGCTGAAAAAATGGTCAGGTTCGTGCTAGGCTGGATAGAGATTGTGCCGGACGGCGTAGACGATCAGCTCGGCGTCATTGTTGAATTTCATCTTGTCGCAGAGCCGCTTCTTGTAGGTGCTGACCGTTTTGATGCTTACCCCCAGTTCGAGGGCGATCGCCTTAACCGGTTGGCCGGCAGCAAGGCCGCAGAGCACCCGACGCTCCCGGGGCGAAAGCTGCTCCAGACCGTCAACTGCCGCCATGACAGGCCTCTGGCCCCGGACGCCGACCGGCAATTCCTGGCGGATGCCAGCCAGCACGTCGGCCAGGATCGAACTCAAATGCTCATTGGTACGGGAAAGCAGGCGGTTCGTGCGGGTCAGCTCTTCGGCGTCACGACGGAACTGCTCCAGGATCGCAAACTCCTGCAGCATCTCCCGGACCGTGTCGCGCAGCGCATCATTATCCCACGGTTTGACCATGAAGCGGTGAATGCGCCCTTCGTTGACCGCCGACAGGAGCACTTCAGTATCGGGAAAGGCGGAGAGGATCATCCGGCGGGTGTCCGGCCAGCGGTGCATGGTCTGCTGGAGGAACTCGACTCCGTTCATGACCGGCATGCGATAATCGGAAATGAGCAGCTGGACCGGGCCTGTTTCATTCAGGAGTGCCAGCGCTTCATGCCCCCCCTGGGCGGTCAGGACCTGACAGTGCTCGTCGAGCAGCAGCCGGTGGATGGCGCGCAGCACACCAGGTTCATCATCCACAATCAGCACCTTCGGGGTGGTATTGCCGGTCTCGTCTGCGCTGCTGTTCATTTCCGCCCTCCCGAGTATCCTGTGCGGCACCCTGACAGACACTCTGTATACCGTAACAGACCGGGGATATGCAAGCGCAAGCGGCACGATCACCCTCTGCTGAGCCAATAAAATGGCTTTACTTGGCTTGACATAAGCATATAAAGTTGTGCCTCGGCCCTGATGACAATTACCCGCTGACAAGGACCACATCCAATGGTGCGACAGATTACCGCAAGCTATCTGCTGGCCGCCGCGGCCGTCATGCTCGTCCTGCAGTTCCATCTGCTGCCGGCCGTATTTGCCGGCCTGGCGGTGTATGTACTGACGCTCAAGCTGGCCCGGCACCTGCCGAGCAACATCAACCGCTTTGCCCGCAAAGCTGCCCTGGGCGTGGTTGTACTGTGCGTCATCAGCGGGCTGACCAGCGCCTGCGCCGCCATCTGGTCGTTCGTCGGCAGCAGCCACGGGATCGCCGCCCTTCTGGCGACCGTTGTCGACACGTTGGGAGGGCTGCGCAAAACCTTGCCGGCTTCAGTTGCCGATGTGCTGCCGACGACCATTGATGACCTGCGCCAGCAGCTGATCGAACTGCTCAGCAACCATGTCCAGAAAATTTCGCTGGTCGGCATGGAGAGCATCAAGGTTTTTGCCCACATCGTCCTCGGCATGGTTGTCGGCGGCATGGCGGCCGTGCACCACTTCACGGAACACGACAAGGCCCCGCCCCTGGTCAGCATCCTGCGCCACCGGCTGCGGAACCTTGCAACCGCCTTTGACAAGGTGGTTTTCGCACAGGTCAAGATTTCCGGGCTGAACGCCACGCTGACAGCAGTCTACCTGCTGGTGGTCCTGCCGCTGTTCGGCATCCATCTGCCGATGGCAACCCTGCTGGTGCTTCTGACCTTTGCCGTCGGTATGCTGCCGGTCGTCGGCAATCTTGTGTCGAACACCGTGATCTTTGTGATCAGCCTCGGCGTTTCCCCGCTGGTTGGAATCGCATCGCTCGCCTTTCTGGTGGTGATCCACAAGGCGGAATATTTCATGAATGCCCGGATCGTCGGCCACGAAGTCCAAGCCACGGCCTGGGAGCTCCTGAGCGCCATGCTCCTTCTGGAGGCGGTCTTTGGCGTTCACGGGCTGGTGGCCGCTCCGGTTGTCTATGCCTGGCTGAAGGCCGAAGTCAAGGGGCAGGGAATGATCTGACCTGACAAGGGCCGAAAGACGCTGCGACTACATTGAGTACTCAATTGAGTAAAAATATAGTCTTTATTTTTGGCGCGCCCGGCCGGGCCTGTCCAGTCAGGCAGGGCGGACGCGGCAAAAACACCCGCAGGATAACGACGAAACAGCAATTGACATCGACTGATTCCAGTTGGCACGGTGAGTGCTAAATACCAGCGCTTTCCCGAAATCCACCGCACAAAGGCTGCATCATGAAAACAACCGGCTTACCAAAGAAACAGGGGCTTTACGATCCCCAGTTCGAGCACGATGCCTGCGGCGTCGGCTTCGTCGCCAATATCAAGGGGAAAAAGTCCCATGAGATCGTCCAGCAGGCAATTACCGTGCTGGCCAACCTGGACCACCGCGGCGCGGTCGGCAGCGAGCATAACACTGGTGACGGCGCCGGCATCCTGATCCAGAT
>DCNF01000031.1:1209-3659 GCA_002322035.1 Geobacter sp. UBA1603 | reverse complement strand
CATAGATTTGCTCCGGTGTCGGATCCTCCTCGCCGATGTCGTGCTGGGTGGCCAGAAGGATCATCCGGTCACCGCCAAGGGCGCTGTCAACGGCCTTGACCGACATGTCGCGACCCACAAAAAGCGGGATGATCATAAACGGGTAGACAACAACATCACGCACCGGCAGAAGCGGCAGCACATCCGGAATTTTCAGCTCTTCGCCTTCGGTTTTCTCATCAATCTGTGATATGTCGCTCAATCGAGTATCTCCTTTATCGGTACCAGACGTTCTCCGGTCTTGCGGCAGACGACCTTGAGAACGCCTTTTCGGTACTCGGCATACAGTGTGGTGTGATCAATGCAGCACGGAATATGGACCGCGTGATGAAAACGGCCGGAACTCCGCTCCAGGCAGACAAACCGTGATGCGCTTTCAACCTGATCACGGGGGCGCTGGGCCTCAAGCACCAGGGAAGCGCCGCTGATCACCAGCCTGATATCCTCGACCCTGAATCCGGGCAGATCGAATTCGATGACGATTTCGCTGGCGGTCTCATACATATCCATCAGCGGCCGGTTTTCTCCCTCATCGAAGGCTTCCCGTACTTCGAGGGCATGCAGAAGGCTGCGGATTTCACCCACATGCCGGCTGAATATTTCCTGATGGAACGGTTTTTTTCCTGAAAACCTCGGCATACGGTTCCCGCGTGCTGCGTTGAGAGAATCTAGAACCTGTCCTGAAGATGTAACCATTCCTGCCCCTCTTGTCAAGCCGCTCAGATTCTGCCGGCTCGGCACAGCGGCCCATTACCCAAAAAAATATTGACAGAACCGGTTTAGTGCAGGATATTTTGATGCTTTTCCGAAGCATTACCGGTCGGCTCCAGCCCTCCGGCAGACTGCCATACCATCGCCGGGAGAAAATCCATGGAACGCTGGTCGATCAACGAATCTGCTAAAATTTATAATCTGGACAACTGGGGTGCCGACCTCTTTTCCATCAACAAAAAGGGCAACATCTGCGTCCATCCCTCATCCAACTCCAAGAATGCCATCGATCTGCGCGCCCTGGTTGACGACCTGATCAAGCGCAAGATCAAGCCGCCGATCCTGCTCCGTTTCATGGATGTGCTCCAGGGACGCATCGCCGCCATCAACCGTGTGTTCAAGAGCGCCATCGCCGAGAACGACTACCCGGCAAAATACCAGACCTTCTACCCGATCAAGGTGAACCAGCAGCGCCAGGTGGTTGAGGCCATCGCCCACTACGGCAAACGCTACAACATCGGCCTGGAAGTCGGCTCCAAGCCGGAGCTGGTGGCCGGAATCGCAATCTCCACCGGCAACGGCCTGCCGATCATCTGCAACGGCTACAAGGATGCCGAATACATCGAGACGGTTCTCTACGCCACCAAGATCGGCTACGACATCACCATCGTCATCGAGAAGCTCTTCGAATTGGAAAAGATCATCGAGCTGGCAAAGAAGACCGGCATCATGCCCAAACTGGGCATCCGGGTAAAGCTCTCCTCCAAGGGGACCGGCAAATGGGCCACCTCCGGCGGCGACGACGCCAAGTTCGGCCTGCGCATGACCGAGATCATCGCCGCCATCCGGCTTCTGGAGGAAAACGGCATGCTGGAGTGCGTCAAGCTGCTCCACTCCCACATCGGCAGCCAGGTCACCAAGATCGACAAGATCAAGACCGCCCTGATCGAAGGGGCCCGCATCTACTGCGAAATGCGCAAGATGGGTGTCAGCATCGAGTTCCTCGACATCGGCGGAGGCCTGGGTGTTGATTACGACGGCTCCAAGTCCAGCTATTTCTCTTCCGTCAACTACACCATCGAGGAGTATGCCAACGACGTCATCTACCAGGTGAAGAACATCTGCGACGAGGCCGGGGTCCAGTGCCCCAACATCATCTCCGAGTCGGGCCGGGCCACGGTCGCCCATTACTCGGTCATGGTCACCAACGTCCTCCACACCAATACCCAGAACCTGCTCCCCGATTTCGAGGAAATGCTCGACCAGTGTGAAAAGATCGCCCCCACCGTGCGCAAGCTGCTCGACATCTACAAAAGCATCGACCGCTACTCCCTGCGTGAGGACTACCACGACACCCTGCAGCTGATCAATGAAGCGGTCAGCCTGTTCAACCTGGGCTACCTTACCCTTCAGGAACGGGCCATCGCCGAATGGCTCTACACCCGTATCATCAAAAAGATCAACGGCATCGTGGAAAAGATCAAGCCGATCCCCGAAGAATTGCAGAACTTCCAGCTGCACATGCGCCAGACCTATTTCGCCAACTTCTCCCTGTTCCAGTCAATCCCCGATTCCTGGGCCATCGACCAGCTCTTCCCGATCATGCCGCTGCAGCGGCTCAACCAGAAGCCGGACGTCATGGCTTCGGTGGCGGATATCACCTGCGATTCCGACGGTGAGATCACCAGCTTCGTCGGCGA
>DCNF01000031.1:0-1027 GCA_002322035.1 Geobacter sp. UBA1603 | reverse complement strand
CATATCACCTTCAACAAGAAGACCGGCTACATGATCGATACGGTCATCAACGGTGACGCCACCTGGGAAACCCTGAAATACGTCCAGTACAAGGGTCCGGAGATTTTGAAGCATGTGCGGGACAACCTGGAGAAGAGCGTGGCGCTGAAAAAAATCTCCATCGAGGAGAGCAGCCACTTCATCGAACTGCTCGACAAGACCCTGTTGGGATATACCTACCTGGGGGAATAATCGCACCGGACCGCTGCCGCCCCCTGCCAGTCCACAGCGCCATTATCCGGCTTTCCGGCCGATAACTATGACGTATTCTGTCGCATATCCATGCAAGTATCGTTTGCATGCTACCACGCCCCCTTGAAGAACGTCTGGCCATCCTGGCCGACAGCGCCAAATACGATGTCGCCTGCACTTCCAGCGGCAGCAGCCGCAAAGGAATACGCGGCGGAGTCGGCAGCACCGCCGCCGGTGGTATCTGCCACACCTGGACCGCTGACGGCCGCTGCATCTCCCTGCTCAAGATCCTGCTGACCAACTCCTGCATCTACGACTGCGCCTACTGCGTCAACCGCCGATCAAACGACATCCCCCGCACCGCCTTCTCTCCGGACGAGGTGGTGGCGCTCACCATGAACTTCTACCGCCGCAACTATATTGAGGGATTGTTCCTCAGCACCGGCGTAGTCCGTTCGGCCGATCACACCATGGAGCTGCTGATCGACACCGTACGGAAACTGCGGCTGCAGGAGCGCTTCAACGGCTATGTCCACATGAAGCTCGTGCCGGGGGCTGATCCGTTACTGATCGCCGAGGCCGGCAGATGGGCCGACCGGGTGAGCGTCAACATCGAGCTGCCCAGCCGCCAGAGCCTGCAGCTGCTGGCACCGGACAAACCGCGCGAGGCGGTTATCGCCCCCATGAAGCAGGCCAGCGCCCTGATCAGCGAAGCCAAAGAAGCCCGCAAACGCTCCCGCAGAGCCCCGCAATTTGCCCCTGCCGGTCAGAGTACCCAGCTGATCGTCGGCGCCAC
>DCNF01000012.1:395-4980 GCA_002322035.1 Geobacter sp. UBA1603 | reverse complement strand
TGCGGCTGAATTCGGGCATTTGACAATTGTGGAGGATGGATACCCCTGCCCCTGCGGCAATCGTGGATGTCTGGAACAGTATGTGTCTGCACCGGCACTGGTTCGTGCCATGCAAGTACGCTGTTCTGCGGCGGGTCGAATTCTCCCGGAAGGCCTTGATGCCGCTTCGCTCGCCGATATGGCCCGTTGCGGCGATGACGATGCCAAGGCTGTTTTTGCCAGAGCCGGCGAACAACTCGGCATGGCCCTGGCTTCGATCGACAACCTGCTTGATCTCCAGGGAGCGGTCGTCTGTGGGGGGGTCGCCACAAGCCTCGACCTGATGGAAAAGCGGATTATGGCTACCGTGGCTGCCCGCTCCTTTCCTCAAATCAGCGGCACATTCAGGCTGCTGCGGGGGACGCTGGGGGATGATGCCGGTCTTCTCGGCGCTGCGGCCCTTGCCAGATCCCGTTTTTCCTGAATGAGCCATTCGATCTGTCAGAGGTCGGTCAGATCTGTTTACAATTTCAGATTTACTGATATTATTGCAGGACTCGAACAACATCGGGGCATGCTTTATCCGGTTTGTGCCCGTTATGGCGCCATAGGTGCGGTGAAATCTTGATTTGTATGAGGAAGGGAGTGCGACATGAAGAAAATCTGGCTGCTGATGGTGGTTGTCATGCTGGCGGGGGCGGCAGGCTGCGCGGCTCCGCAGGTGCGCTGCACATCGCCGTCCGACAACCCCCGGCATCATTATCTGCGGGGTATGGAGGCACTGGAGGCGCAGAAGATCGACCTGGCCACGGAAAAATTTGATCGGGCCCTCTATTGTGAAGAGCAGTTCTCTGCGGCTCATTCGGGCCGGGCGGTTGCCTTTGCCATCAAGGCCCGTACACAAGCCGACGCCGGGTACCGCGGGGTGGAACAGGAACGCTCACTGGAAAGCCTTGAAAAAGGGCGTACAACGGCAGAAACGTCAAATGACTCGTTCGAGTACCGGGTTGCAGCTATCCGGGTGCATAACCTTCTCAAGGGACATAAGTGGCTTGACGATGCCGAGGCGGCCTACCGGGAGGCCATGAATACCAAGGTCGATGAGAAACTGCTCGACTACTACCAGGGCCAGGAAGCCGCCAGTTATTTCATCGGCCTGGCGTACCTTGATGCAGGCGAGTTCCGCAAAGCCGAAGACAAGTTCCGGGAAGCCCTGGGAGCCCGCAAAGACGGCAAGTGGAACGAGCCGGCCGACCGGGCCTGGAAGAAGACCACCAAAATTGTCCGGGCCATGGGCGGCCTGACGGTCGGTGATGTCGGCAAAAAAATTGCCGTCAAGGACAGCGTTGACCGTGGGGACATCGCCGCGCTTTTGATTGACGAAATGAAACTTGACAAACTGTTTGCCGGACGAATTCCTGTTAAATCGCGCCTTGACGGGATGAAGGCCGAATTCACACCTGCCGATATCCTGTCCCACCACTTCAAGGACGAAATCCTGACGGTAATGAAATGGAAAGTACGCGGGCTCGAGCCAAAGGCTGATCAAACGACCAAGGCCTACCTGTTCAAGCCTGCTGACAAGGTACTGCGGGGTGAGATGGCCTTTATCCTTGAAGATGTGCTGATGAAGCTGACCGGAGATGAAAAACTGGCCACGGCTTTTTTCGGGCAGGATCGCTCTCCCTTCCCGGATGTGAAGCCGACGTCGCCATTCTACAACGCCGTGCTGAACATGACGACCCGCAGCATTATGGAGGGCGAGCTTTCCGGCGAATTTAGGCTTAACGAACCGGTTGACGGCGCAGAAGCGATACTGGCGATCCGGATGCTGCAACAGCGGATCAATATTCATTGAGTCTCACATTAATCCAAACAAAGGGGGTTCGCACATGAAGATGAGGATTCTGATGGCAGTAGTGGCGATGCTCGGCATCAGCAGCGTGGCTTTCGGAGATGAGATCGACAACCGTTTCCAGAAGGCCCGCAAGTATTTAAACGACAGCAAAATGACCATTACCACCACCGTTGATCAGGCCTACACCCAGGATGCGATTCTGGTCATCGGTGAAGGGGTCCCGAAAAAGGGAACCACCGGCGGTCAGAAACGATTGACCGCAATCACCGCAGCCAAGGTTGTCGCCCAGCGGCGCCTGGCAGAATTGATTGAAGGCGTTGCCATCGTGAGCGAAACAACGGTCAAGGACTCGGAACTGGTCTCCGATGCCATCAAGACTGCCGTAACAGGATTCATCAAAGGCGCTCAGCCGGTCATGCAGGAGTGGAATGAAAAAGAGGAAACCGCGCTTGTTATCCTGAAGATCGGGATGTCTGGCCCGAAAAGTTTTGCTGCGGTCATGTACGAGAAAATTCTGACCGAGCCCAAAATCAAGCAGGAACTCGAGAAACCGGCCTATGCTCCCCCCGCCGACATTCCGCAGGCCGCCCCTGTCGCACTGGGCGCCTACGACGGCCTGATCATCGATGCCACCGAGCACACCTTCCGTCCGGCACTGATCAACCGCATTTTCAACGCCAAGGGCGAAGTGCTCTACGACCCGGCCAAGATCAGCCAGAAGGTGCTGGTTGAGCAGGGCTGCGGCGAGTACACCAACAGCGTTGACAAGGCAAAAGCGGCCCTGGGTAAGCGCGGCGTCAAAAATCCGCTGGTGGTCAAGGCCTCCGGCACGGTCAGCCCGTCTGACCTGCAGGTTTCTGATGACACGGCCGTCAAGATCTTCTCTGCCAACCAGTCATCACCGTTCATGGCCGATGCCCGGGTTGCCTTCGTACTGAAATAATCTTCCATCTGTGACCGCTCCACCATACCCCGCCGGCAGCCGCCGGCGGTTTTTTTTATCGAGCGGGGCGCCTGTTTCAATGACCGGCCCAGAATAATATCGCCTCGGCAAGTGGCCCGTCATCCACTACCGGATTCCTGATCCTGGAAGCCGTCTGCTTTTTCTTGTGAATTTTTTAAATATGGCTACACTTGAGACATCAAGGAGGTGCCTCATATGCATGGCCATGACGAAAGACTTCGCACAATACTGAATCTCGGATTTGAAATATCACAGATTAAAGATATTGACCTGCTGCTTGAAAAAGTATTGAGCGAGGCGCGCGCCTTCACCGGGTGCGATGCCGGTTCGATTTATGTCCGCGAAGGAGATCAGCTCAAATTCAGCTACGCCCAGAATGACACCATGCAGCGTCAGTTGCCTCCCGGTAGAAAACTGCCCTACTCAACCTTCAGCATCCCGATCAGCAACTCGTCAATCGCCGGATATGTGGCATCCCAGGGCACCATCCTCAATATTGCCGATGCATACGAAATATCGAATTTTTATCCGTTTACGTTCAACCGCTCCTATGACGATCAGACCGGCTACCGCACCTGCTCGATGCTGACGATCCCTTTAAAAAATTTCCGTGGAGATATTATCGGTGTCTTGCAATTGATCAATGCCATGGACACACATGGTGAAATTATTCCGTTTGCCCATGACGACGAGGACTTTATCGTCCACTTTGCCAACAACGCAGCCAACGCGGTTGAGCGGGCTAAAATGACCCGCGAGATTATCCTGCGCATGAACAAGATGGCGGAGCTGCGCGACCCCAAGGAAACCGGCCCGCATGTTAACCGGGTTGCGGCTTATTCTGTCGCACTGTATGAGGCTTGGGCCCGGAACAAGGGTGTTTCTCCTGACGAAATTGACAAAAATCGCGATGTGCTGCGCATGTCGGCCATGATGCACGATGTGGGTAAAGTTGCAATATCAGACACTATTCTGAAAAAACCGGGACGGTTCACTCCGGAAGAATTTCAGGTCATGAAGCTGCACACCATGTACGGAGCCAATTTATTCGCTGATATTTATTCGGATTTTGACGAATCAGCATCGATTGTGGCACTTAATCATCATGAACGCTGGGATGGAAGGGGATACCCCGGGTTCATCGACCCGCAGACCCAAAAACCGCTTCCGGGATATGAAGACGAAAATGGCGGGGCCCGCGGCAAACAAGGAGACGAGATCCCTCTTTTCGGCAGGGTTGTGGCCCTGGCGGACGTCTATGACGCACTCTCCTCGCGACGGTGCTACAAGGAGGCCTGGGACGAGAGTGAAGTACTAAACACTATCCGGGACGAAGCCGGAAAACAGTTTGATCCGGAACTTGTTGAGGCTTTTTTCGAGTGCGTTGACACTTTTCGGCAGATCGAAAGCCTCTACCCCGATAATCACTGATTTTCTCCCGGCACACACGCAGGGCTCAATCCGGTCTCCGCGTGTGCGCCGGTTCTGAACGGCTAGAGCGTTCTGCCGTCAGCTTCAGCAAACAGCCTCAACTTTTCCATCATTTTTTCGAATTTTACCGGCTTCAACGACTGGGGACCATCGCTTGATGCACGCTCCGGGTCGGGGTGAACTTCCACAATCAGGCCGTCCGCCCCGGCGGCAACCGCCGCGTAACACATCGGGGCGACATAGTGGTGGTTACCGGTGCCGTGGGAGGGGTCAATCACCACCGGCAGATGGGTCTTCTCATGCAGAACCGGAACGGCAGAGAGATCGAGCGTGTTGCGGGTGGCGGTTTCAAA
>DCNF01000012.1:0-218 GCA_002322035.1 Geobacter sp. UBA1603 | reverse complement strand
TTCTTGAGCAGGGCAAAGTTCTGGGAATTGCGGGCACCGATCTGAAGAATGTCCGCATATTCGGCGACCAGTTCGGCGGTTTCAGGGTTGATGACCTCCGTCACGAACGGCAGGCCGGTAAGTTCGCGCGCCTTGGCAAGCAGTTTCAGCCCGTCCTCCTCAAGCCCTTGAAACGAATAGGGAGAGGTACGGGGTTTGAAAGCCCCGCCACGGAGGAT
>DCNF01000074.1:20757-22513 GCA_002322035.1 Geobacter sp. UBA1603 | reverse complement strand
ACCGGCATCACCTTTGATTACTCCGACCAGCGTAACGCCGGGGAAATCATGCCCCTTGGCGATCATCTGGGTCCCGATCAGAATGTCGGCACTGCCCTCGGCCATACGTGACAGAAGGCGTTCGTGCCCCCCCCGGCCGCTGGTCGTGTCGCTGTCCATGCGCAGGATGCGCGCACCCGGCAGCAGTTCTTTCAGCTCCTGCTCGACCCGCTCGGTCCCGGCCCCCAGTTCCTTGAGTTCCGGGCCGCCGCAGGCGGGGCAGATGCCGGGCGCCGGTACGGCGTAGTCGCAGTAGTGGCAGATGCTCTGGCCGCGCTGGCGATGGTATGTTAGAGTTACCGAACAGTCGGGGCAGGAGAGTGGCTCGCCGCAGGAGGTGCAGACCAGGAACGTGGCAAATCCGCGCCGATTGAGAAATACCATTGCCTGGCGGCCGTCTGCCAGGGTTTGCCGGAGCGCATCAGCCAGTCTGTGGCTGATCGTTGCGGACTGTCCCTGCATGGAAATGGTTTCAACGGTTGGCATCGGCCGTGACGCAACCCGCTCGGGAAGTGTTATCAGGCCGAGCTTTCCCGTGCGGGAGGCATGGATGCTGGTTACCTGTGGTGTTGCCGATCCAAGCAGTACAGGGCATTTTTCAAGGCTGCCGCGGACGAGGGCCAGGTCACGGGCATTGTAACGCAGGCCATCGGCCTGCTTGAAGGAGGGTTCGTGTTCTTCATCGACCACGATAAGGCCGATTGACTCCAGCGGGGCAAAGATGGCCGAGCGGGCTCCGATCACGATACTGACCTGCCCCCGGCGGATACGGCGCCATTCGTCGTAGCGTTCTCCGTCGGACAGACCGCTGTGCAGTACTGCAATACCCTCGCGGAAACGGGCCCGGAAACGTCGGACCATCTGCGGGGTCAGGGAAATCTCCGGAACAAGAACCAGGGCCCGTTTGCCCAGCCCGATCAGATGGGCGATGCTCTGCAGGTAAACCTCGGTTTTGCCGCTGCCAGTGACCCCCTGCAGCAGAAGTGGATGAAAACCGCCGCTGGTGATGGACCCGATCAGGTGGTCAAGCGCCTGCTGCTGGTGCGGCCCGAGTTGGCGCGGCAAGTCGGCCGGAACGTTCAGACTCCGGAACGGATCCCGGTAGACTTCCCGCTTATGGCTGGTCACCAATCCCAGTTCCTCCAGGCGGTTCAGTTGGGAGGAACATGGCCCGAAACGCCGGCGCAGGTCGACAGCCGGTACGTCCCCCAGTTCCCGTATGACCTGAAGGACCTGGGCGGCGCGTGTTCCGACCCGCTGTGGCGGCACGTTGCCGGCTGCCTGGTAGAACTGTTCGAAGCGGACCGGGGTGGTGCGGGACGCTTTGCCGTCCGTCCCGGAATGTGGCTCCCGGGGGTTGATGCCGGAGGGGAGGGCGGTTTTCAGGACGTGTCCGAGCGGATAACGGTAATACTGGCTGACCCAGCGGAAAAAATCCAGCTCGCGAGCGGTCCAGAGCGGTCCGTCATCCAGGACCTCTGCGATCTCTTTCAGCCCCTCGATCGATGCTGCGGTCCCGACACCGATCACATAACCGGTCACGTGGCGCCGGCCAAAGGGGACGAACACCCTTCTGCCTTCGAGGGTGGTGTCGTCAAACCCTGGCGGGACACGGTAGTGAAACGTCCGGTCGAGGTGAAGCGGTATCGCTATTTCAAGGATTGTGTGACTGATCAGGCACCTCATTCATGGCAGGCAGGCGGCAGATGTTTTTTGA
>DCNF01000074.1:2157-20668 GCA_002322035.1 Geobacter sp. UBA1603 | reverse complement strand
TCAGTTGACACAACGCAAACATGGCGGTCTTATGGACACGACAACAAGCACGCTTTCACGGCATGAACGGGATCCGAGAATACTGCTCAAACTGCTGGTCTGGACGGCTCTCGTTTCAATCGCCGTGATCATGATTTTAAGTATTGTCAGTTTTCATCGGGTTTTTTCAGGATTTGTGATCAGTTCGGCCCAGGACGAATCGGTCAGCCTCTGCACGGTCATGCTTGATCAGCAGCGCTCCCTGCTGGTGGAAAACCGTCCCGGCCGTGGCGAGAAGCTCTCAGTCAGGCCGGAGAAAATGGGCGAGCTTGATCGCAATCTGCGCCAGTTCCTGCATACCTTTTCGATTATCAAGATCAAGATCTATAATGACCAGAAGCAGATCATCTACTGCACCGATCCGAAACTGATCGGCAAAATTGACACGGGCAACCTCCGCCTCAGAAATGCCTTGTCGGGCAACGTCGACGCCAAGATTGAAACCAAGGAACAGGCCCACGACCTGGCTGAAGAACAGCTGCTGGATGTCGATGTCGTCGAGACCTATGTGCCGATCCGCGACTCTGCCCGGACGGTTATCGGCAGCATCGAAGTCTATCTGAACGTGACCAAGTACCGTGGCCAGATCAGAAACGGAGTTGTGGTGATGGCCGGCGTCATGACCCTGGTGCTGGCGTGTGTGTTTGGTTTTTCGTACCTGCTGGTTCGCCGCGGGACACGCCAGCTGAATCAGGCCCAGCAGCAGCTGGAGGTTTTTGCGGTTACCGATGCGCTGACCCAGATTTCAAATCGAGGTTTCCTGCTGGCCCGGGGCGAAGAAGAGTTCAACCGGTCCTGCCGCGGGTATTCCAGAGGCCTGCCGACCAGTTCCCTCGGGTGTATCATGATTGACATTGATTTTTTCAAGCGGGTCAATGACACCCGTGGTCATCAGGCCGGAGACGCGATTTTAAAGGGGGTTGCCCAGCGTCTGCGCTCAGGGGTTCGTCCCTACGACGTGGTAGGGCGTTACGGTGGGGAGGAGTTTGCCGTGCTGTTGCCGGATACAAATTTCGAGAACAGTGTGGTCGTTGCCGAACGGATATGCTCCCTGGTCCGAAATGAGCCATTTCAGGTTGATGGCGATGTGGTGCCGATTACCATCAGCCTGGGGGTCGCATCAAGCTCTGCCGATGATCAGAGCCTTAACGAACTGATCAACAGGGCTGACGAAGGGCTTTACAAGGCCAAGCAGACCGGCCGTGACCGGGTCGCCTGGGTCTAGCGCCCTGCGTGGTGATCGAACTGTGCCCTCACCAGTATTTTTTGGGTGGCTCCGTCTTTCCGGTCAGCATGATCTCGCCGTCAATCACCTTGAACATATCCCCCGCCTCGGTAGTCCATTGGTCTCCCTCCTCCAGCGGGTTGGGAAACGAACGGTGCCCCAGAAAAACTTCTGTTCCGTCGATATAGCCGAACCAGTCCAGCGAGCCGGTCATCCAGATTCTTGTTTTCAGATCCATAGGAATTCTCCTGTAGGGCGGCCTCGCTCCGCCTTATCTGGGCGCGGCAAACAGCACCCCTACGACAATTTTGCCTTGAAATCCTGATAACCAAAGCGGCGTTTGACCTCAAGTGTTCCGGTATCCGGCTCATAGGTGCAGATCGCCGGATGCTGGATGCCGTTGAAAAACGTGGTCTTGACCATGGTGTAGTGGGCCATGTCTTCGAAGCAGAGCCGATCACCGGCTTTGAGCGGCTGCTCGAATGACCAGTCCCCCAGCACATCCCCGGCCAGGCACGACGGCCCGCCGATACGACAGGTATACGGCTTCTCGCCCGGCTCGCCCCCGCCGGTGATGGCAGGACGGTAGGGCATTTCCAGGCAATCCGGCATGTGACAGGTGGCCGATACATCGAGGATGGCGATGTCCATCTGGTTGTGGACCACGTCCAGCACTTCGCTTACCAGCACTCCGGTACCGATGGCGATGGCTTCGCCCGGCTCCAGGTAGACCTCCAGGCCGTATTTCCCCTTGAAATACTTTACCAACTCAACCAGAGCATCAATGTCGTACCCTTCGCGGGTGATGTGGTGCCCTCCACCCAGGTTGAGCCACTTCATGCCCGGCAGGAACTGGCCGAATTTCTCTTCAAATACCGTGGCCGTCCGCTCCAGCGGCTCGAACAGCTGTTCGCAGAGGGTGTGGAAGTGCAGGCCATCCACCCCGGCCAATGATCTGCCCTCGAATTCCGCCCGCGGGATGCCGAGGCGCGACATTGGTGCGCAGGGGTCGTAGATCTCGGTGTGCCCCTCGGAATGATCCAGGTTGACCCGCAGGCCGATGGAAACGCCGCTCTTTTCCCACAGCGGGCGGAAGCGCTCCAGCTGGTTGAAGGAGTTGAATACCAGGTGGTCGGAGATGGAGAGCAGTTCCTGTACATCACTCTCCTTGAAGGCCGCCGCAAAGGAATGCACCTCGCCGCCGAACTCCTCGCGCCCCAGGCGCGCCTCCCAGGGGGAACTGGCACAGACGCCGTGCATGGTCTGGCGTATGAGCGGGAAAACGCTCCACATGGAGAAGGCCTTCATGGCCATCAGGATTTTCGCGCCACTGCGCTGTTGTACATCGTTGAGAATTGACAGATTACGTCGCAACTGGCCCAGGTCTACAACATAGGCGGGAGAGGGGGCGAGTGCGAGGATTCTATCGACGTTGATTCCGGTCAATGTATTACAGCTCCGGCCATTCCCCGCCGTCTACCACGACGGTCGGCAGTCCCATCGGCCCGAGTTCTTTCAGGAATACCTCCGGATCGAACTGCTCCATGTTCCAGACGCCGGGGGCATGCCACTTGCCGGTCAGCATCATGATGGCGCCGACCACGGCCGGCACGCCGGTGGTGTAGCTGATGGCCTGGGACTGGACCTCCTTGTAGCAGTCTTCGTGGTCGCAGATGTTGTAGATGTAAACCTGTCTCTTCTGGCCGTCCTTGGTGCCGCGGGCGATGACGCCGATGCAGGTTTTGCCTTTCGTCAGCGGCCCGAGGCTGCCCGGATCGGGGAGCAGGGCCTTGAGGAACTGGATCGGCACGATCTTCTGGCCGTTGTACTCTACCTCGTCGATGCGGGTCATGCCGACATTCTGCAGCACCTCCAGGTGCTTCAGGTAGTTGTCGGAGAAGGTCATCCAGAATTGAGCTTTTTTGATGGTGGGGATATGCTTGACGATCGACTCCATCTCCTCATGGTAGAGGCGGTAGCAGTTCATGGGGCCGATCCCCTCGGGGAAGTCGAAGACCCGTTTGGTGGAGAGCGCTGGCGACTCGACGAACCGACCGTTCTCCCAGTGACGGCAGGTGGCGGTCACTTCGCGGATGTTTATCTCCGGGTTGAAGTTGGTGGCAAAGGGCTGGCCGTGGGAACCGGCGTTGGCGTCGATGATGTCGATCTCTTCCACCACGTCAAGATACTTCTTGGCGGCCAGGGCGGTGTAGACGTTAGTCACTCCCGGATCGAAACCGGAGCCGAGCAGGGCCATGATCCCCTTTTCCTTGAAACGTTCCTGATAGGCCCACTGCCAGGAGTATTCGAACTTGGCGGTGTCGAGCGGTTCGTAGTTGGCGGTGTCGAGGTAATCCACGCCGGTTTCCAGGCAGGCGTCCATGATGTGCAGGTCCTGGTAGGGAAGTGCCACATTGATGACCAGTTTCGGCTGCACCTGTCTGATCAGGGTCACCAGTTCCGGCACGTTGTCGGCATCGACCTGTGCAGTCTTGATGCTGTTGTTCAACTGGGCGGCGATGGCGTCGCACTTGCTTTTGGTGCGGGAGGCAAGGGTGATCTCGCTGAAGATGTCACGGCGCTGGGCGCACTTGTGGGCGACGACCTGGCCGACGCCGCCGGCGCCGATGATAAGAACGTTGCTCATATGAAATTGTCCTTCCTTGAAGAAATGATGGCCGGATTGCGGTCAAACATAATACGGATATTCGTCCCGTTACGCAATGCCTGTAACAAAACATTTGCAAATCTGGTCAGCAGGCCGTAGCGGATAGCACTGGCCGGTATCATTGGCCATTGCTGTTGAATATGCCGTTTTGATCGATAAAACCAATTTGACCGGGCTGCCCGGAACCGGTAGAATTTATAACCACTTTATGCATCTGTAGGAGCCGCTCTGTGAAAAACCTGATCGTGCTGTTGATTCTTTTGCTTTCGGTGCCACGCATTCTTTCTGCCGCCAGTTTCCCAACGGTATGCCACACTGAACTTTCTTCATGGATTAAAACCGGGCAGTCTCTTGCAATCATTGATATCCAAAACCTGGATGATTTTCGTCTACATAGCTATGAGCGTTCCTATGCCACTGCCAACAATTCCGGCCGGATCAAAAAAATCGCCAGGCGTTTGCGCGCCCAAAAAGACAGGGTGGTTGTCGTGAGTGGCCGTGGCGGTTCCGATGCTGTCCGCGCAGCTGAAATGCTTGCTGCACACGGCATTGCCAGGTCTCGTATCATGCTGCTGGAGGGGGGCATACAATCATCCGTAAAAAATGTCACGTGTGAATGTTGCAAACCGGCATCCCTCTCGGGAAGTGTCCAATGATCAATGCGCAGACTGAAGTCCGGCCGTTGAGACCGGCTCTTTCGACTATGATCGAGGACATGGGCGGCGGATGTACCGGTTGTGGCGTATGTGCCAGCGAGTGCGCTTTTCTCACGCTGTATGGCTCACCCCGCCAGATCGCCGGTTCTTACAACCCCGAAGACCCCAAAAAAAACGTCATCTGCTTTGAATGCAGCCTCTGCGGTCTCTGCAGTGCGGTGTGTCCGGAGAAGCTTGATCCGCAGGCTCTCTTTCTGGAGATGCGCCGAGAAGCCGTTGATCGGGGTTTCGGAGTGTTTCCGGAGCACAGGGGGCTGCTTGGTTATGAGCGTACCGGCACCTCGCGGCGTTTCAGCTGGTATGGCCTTCCGGATGGCTGCAGCACGGTATTCTTTCCCGGTTGCGCCCTGCCTGGTACCCGGCCTGTGGCAACCATGGCGGTGTATGAGCGACTGCAGAAAACAATACCGGCATTGGGACTGGTTATGGACTGCTGCACCAAGCCATCCCATGACCTTGGCCGGCAAGACTATTTCCGGCAGATGTTTGATGAGATGGCGAACTGGCTGGAAAAGCATGGAGTGCAGCGAATCCTGGTGGCCTGTCCCAACTGCTACAAGGTTTTTAGCGAGTACGGCACACAGTTCGTTACGGAGACCGTTTACGAAAAACTGGCCGAGTTTCCGACTGAAGCGGATATCCAGCTTGAATCGACGGTGGTTACAATCCATGATCCCTGTGTTGTCCGCACAGCCGATGCCCCTCAGGATGCGGTTCGCAGGCTGTTGACTTCGACAGGTTCCCAGATCGAAGAGATGGCCCACAGTCGCAGGACAGCTCTCTGCTGCGGTGAAGGGGGAACGGTCGCTGCACTGGCACCTGATCTGGCAGACAGTTGGGGAGAGCGGCGAATCCGGGAGGCCGATGGGCGGCGGGTTATCACCTACTGTGCCGGATGTGCCAATCACTTGGGGAAGCGGCTTGATGTCAGGCACATTCTCGATGTTGTCTGCAAGACACCACAGCCGTCATCGGGGCCGATAACGTATCTCAATCGGCTGCGTCTAAAGTCCCGCTTCAAAAATCTGGTGCCCGCCGCGATCACCAGAGAGCGTACCGCAGCGGGAGCTACCGCATCAAGGGTGCTAAAACCGCTCTGCATCCTGGCGGCACTGGTAGGAACCATTTTTCTTGTGCGCACCAGCGGCATCGGCCAGTATCTTGATCCAGAAAAACTTCGGGCTCTGTTCGCCAGTTTCGGTCTTGTAGCGCCTCTAGTATATATTGCATTTTACGCTGTGGCACCGGCCTTGATGCTGCCCGGTCTGCCGATCAGTATGGCCGGAGCTACGGTGTTCGGTCCGGTATGGGGAGTGGTTTATACTATTATCGGTGCCACCCTGGGCGCCTGCCTGGCCTTCCTGATTGCCCGCTACGCTGCCCGTGACTGGGTTGAGCGCCGTCTGGTCGGTTCCCGTTGGAACACGCTGGACAGCGAAACTGCCCGCAACGGCTGGAAAGCGGTGGCATTTACCCGGCTGATACCACTGTTTCCCTTTAATCTGCTTAATTTTGCCTTCGGATTGACCAAAATCCCGTTCACACACTACGCGCTGGCAACCTTTATCTTCATGCTGCCCGGCACGATCGCCTTTATCACTTTTTCCAGTTCGCTGCTGGGGCTGCTGAAGGGAAAGGTTTCAAAGGAATTTTTCATTGGGATCACCCTGATTGTGGCTGTTTCCATGGCACCCAAAGCGGTGAAGTGGTACCAGAGTCGTCCCGAGAAACCGAGCGTACCCTGGAGCCTTGGAAGAAGTCTGCGGATCAAGGCGATTATTCTTGCTGCCCTTGGGGCCTTATCCGCAACGGTCTATCTCCTGATCCAGAAATTTTTCTGGGCCGTTGACGCTTACATCTACACGATTGAATTCAACCTGCTCTTTATCATGAGCCGCTTCAGGGATGCCGAACTGGCTGCCTTTGTGGAGTATCTGCGTCCCATGTCGCCCCTGAGGGCAAGCGGAATCGCTCTGGTCAGTCGGGCCGTGCAGAACGGTGTGCAGATCTTTTCGCCGCTGAACCTCGAACAGGTTTTCCTGGCCGCATTCGGGACCCTGCATGGCGCTTTGCTGGCAACTGTATCTGGTGTGGCCATCTGTTTCCTGGCCGCCTTCAGCGGCCGACTGCTGTTCGGCGATCTGCTGCCACTTTTCAACCTGCGCAGCGGGAAAGAACCATTAACGCCGGCGGCAGCATGGTGCCGCTGGTCTGCCCTGGCATTACTCTCCATCCCGGCCGTTCCGCTCCTGGTCGGCGGTCTCTGGGTCGGTGCGGTCCGGATTCCGCTCGGGAGATCATTTGCACTCATAACAGCCGGGATGGTTGTTCGCATCCTGATCACGTTCGCAGCACCATAATCAAAGGGGGGCCCATGAAGAAACTGTCTATTACCATCGTACTGCTGACCGCACTCTGTATTCCGTTAACCAAACCGGCCGCAGCGGCCAAGCAGAAACCGGCCGCTGCAACAATCGTCAAGGCCGGCACTGACACCCTGACGACCGATCCACAGGCCCGGGAGGTCCGTATTACCGCAACGGTGCTTAAAGACTGCTCACAGCCGTCAGTCTGTGATTGGGGACGTCGTTTTCAGGCTTTTTTTGGCAGCAAGGACGGCAAAATGGCTCCATTTTTCATCTTCTCGACAGAGGTGAACCGGACGGAGATTGACAAGGCAATCAAATCAGTCGGTATCAAGTCCCGCCGGCAAATCCCGATGACGGAGGTCAAACAGCGCTCAGGACTTAAGGCCACAACACAAAAAGATGATTATCTGGATGGTGATCCACTGCTGATTTCCGTGCGCTGGAAGAAGGATGGCAAAGTGGCTGATGTGCCGCTTGAGGAGTTGATCGAGGAAAAAATTACGGTGGAAGGCAAGGACGTCATCAAGCCTTATACCCCCCATTTTGTCTACCATGGTACCGCTGAAGCAATCAATTTCGCCTCCGGCTGCATTGTCTGCCCCTCCGGGTGCAATGGCGGAATCATTGCCGACAATGCGCTGCCGCTGAAAGAAACGAAGAACTACTTCCGTTTTGATTGGAACAAAATGCCGCCGGCCGGTACAAAAGCCGAGATCGTCATCAAATCGTATTACGGGAGATAGTGCGACCTGGTTGCCGCACCGTAACAGTTTCTGGTACTGACAGTGTTGTTAGGCCATCCGCTTCAGTTCATCAAGCAGGTTGAGCGCCTCCAGGGGGGTGAGGGTGGCGATGTTGATCCGATTTAGTCGAATCCGTAACTGGTCTTCCGGGGTCTCAAAAAGAGAAAATTGAGGGGAGGGCTCCTTTTTGGGGCCCTTCTTGCTTTTGGCGATGCGGGGAGCACCTTCCTCAAATTCGCCGTTCTCCAGGTTCTTCAGGATTTCTTTGGCCCGTTCGATGACATCGAGCGGCATACCGGCCAGGCGTGCAACCTGGATGCCGTAGGAGTGGGAGGCTCCGCCAGGGATGATGGTGCGCAGGAAAATGACCTGATCGTTCCATTCCCGCACCGCCACGGTGAAGTTCTTGATCCGCTCGCGGGTTACCGCCAGTTCGGTCAGTTCATGGTAGTGGGTGGCGAAGAGCGTTCGGCTGCGGCAGGTGGGGGTGTCGTGGATGTATTCGGCACATGCCCAGGCGATCGAGACCCCGTCGAAGGTGGAGGTGCCCCGGCCGATTTCATCCATGACGATCAGGCTTTTCGGTGTGGCGTTCTTGAGGATGCTGGCCGCCTCCATCATCTCCAGCATGAAGGTGGACTGCCCACGGGCCAGATTGTCCCCAGCGCCGACCCGGGTGAAAATCCGGTCCGCAATGCCGATCCGGGCCACCGATGCCGGCACAAAGGATCCGACCTGGGCCATGAGCGCGATGAGCGCCACCTGGCGCATATAGGTCGATTTACCGGCCATGTTGGGGCCGGTGATCATCAGAATCTGGTTTTCGCTGCTGTCCAGCAGGGTATCGTTGGGGACGAAACGTTCGGCAAGACGCATTGATTCGATCACCGGGTGGCGGCCGTCCCGGATGTCGATCACGTCTGATTCATCCACCAGCGGTTTGCAGTACCCGCGTTCTTCTGCCACCGTGGCCAGCGACAAGAGCACGTCGAGCGTCGCCAGGCCGGAGGCAGAACGGCAGATCCGCTCAGCTTCTCCCGCGACCCTCTCGCGAATCTCCTGGAACAGAGAGTATTCAAGCTCGCAGATCCGCTCCTCGGCCCCCAGCACCTTCTCCTCATAGTTCTTCAGTTCCTCGGTGATAAAACGCTCGGCGTTGGCCAGGGTCTGGCGGCGGATGTAATCGGCCGGCACACTCCCCAGGTTGCTTTTGGTGATTTCGATCGAATAGCCGAAGACCCGGTTGTAGCGGATCTTGAGGGTTGAAATCCCGGTGCGGGCCTTTTCCTGGGCTTCCAGTCGGGCGATGAACCCCTTGCCTTCGCTGCTGATCGAACGCAGTTCGTCCAGTTCGACATTGTAGCCGGGAGCGATGATGCCACCTTCGCGCAGTGAGAACGGGGGTGATGCGGCGATGCCGCGACCGATCAGGTCCGCCAGGTCGTCCAGCGGATCGATGCTGTTACGGAGTTCCCGTGCCAGCTCCGAAGACAGTTTTGTCAGATGTTCCAGTAGAAGCGGAAGCTGTTGCAGCGAGTCGTGCAGGGCGCGCATATCCCGGGCCGAAGCTGAAGCCATGCCGATGCGGCCGTTCAGCCGCTCCAGGTCGGCAATCTCCCTGAATCGTCCGGCAAGCTCTTCCCGCAGGGCAGCAGCCTCGACCAGTTCCTCTACTGCGTCGAGACGACAGCGGATCGGCCCCAGTGACACCAGCGGGTAGGAGAGCCACTGTTTGAGGCGGCGGGCTCCCATGGCGGTGACGGTGCGATCCAGGCAGCCGAGCAGGGAGCCGCTCTTCTTGCCCTCGGCCATGCTGGCGGTGATCTCCAGATTACGGCGGGTGGCGGCATCCAGGGCCAGGTGCTCGGTGCGCTGATAGACCCGGATGTCACGCAGATGGGGAAGGGCGCTTTTGCGGTTTTCCCGCAGATAGAAGAGAGCAACTCCGGCTGCGATGTGGCCGGACGGCAGGCCGGCGAGCCCCAGTGCCTCGATAGATGCGACGCCGAATTGGCTGCAGAGGAGCCCGGAGGTATAATCCTTCTCATGCACCCAACCGGGAGTTCGCGAGAGGATCCGTTCTCCCAGAAAGATTTTCAGGTCAGCCGGGAGCGCTTCCATGTCCAGCTCAGCGGAAAGCAGTACCTCGCGGGGGCTTATCCCGGCCGCTTCCGCGAGCAGAGCCGGAATGCCGCTTACCTCGGTGACCCGGAACTCGCCAGTGGAGACGTCGAGCCAGGCGAATCCCCACTGTTCACCGCCCCCCCTTTGCAGTGCCAGCAGGAAATTGTTTTCGTCGGGGGAAAGGCTCTCTGATTCGATCAGCAGCCCGGGCGTTACCACCCGCACCACCTCGCGCCGTACGATCCCTTTGGCCTGCCTGGGGTCCTCCACCTGCTCGCAGACCGCCACCTTGTGGCCTGCTTCGATCAGTTTGGCGATGTAGGGGGCCGCAGAGTGGAAGGGGACACCGCAGAAGGGGATTTCGTCTGTCCCCCCTTTGTTGCGGGAGGTGAGGGCGATGTCGAGAATGCGGGAGGCGGTCAGGGCATCGTCCAGGAACATCTCATAAAAATCCCCCATGCGGAAGAAGAGGATCGCATCGGAATGGGCCGATTTGATCTCACAATATTGTCGCATCATCGGGGTCTGTTCTGTCATTGCCTCACGTTCCGAAATAAAGGTCTGCCGGTTGTAACACACCATACGGGCCTTTTCAAGGTTCGACGGCCGGCATTTTTCTTCACTGGCTTGAAGAAACAGAGTCCTGTGCTACTATTCATTCCATCATGATCAGACTCTCTCTTCGTAATAAACTGATTGTCGGCACGGCTGTTCTCGTCTTGTCAATTTCAGTACTTCTGGCGGTATTTGTCCGTTTTGTCATTCATGACAGCCTGGAAAAGGAAACCCGCAAGCGCGCACTGGGGGTTGCCCACCATTTTTCCGAACTGGCGGTCCGCCCGATCGAGACAGGGGATACCGCTTCACTTCAGCAGCTGATCAATGACCATTATCTGATGAGTGAGGATGACATCGACTATATCTTTGTCGTCAACCGGCACGGCGAAGTGCTGGCTCATTCATTTGGCACGGCATTTCCGGCCGACATGCTCCAGTCACTCAACAACAAGGGAGACGGTACCTGCCTGCTGATCCAGCAGGAAAGACGCGATGACACGATTTGTGATTTTTCCGTTCCGATTCAAAAGGGTGAACTCGGGATGGTTCATGTCGGTCTTTCCGATCAGGTGATCTTGACTTATGTCCATGGCGTTCTGACGCTGATCTTTCCGTTTGTAATCCTGACCCTGGGGATTGGCACGGTCGGCGCGGTCATGTTCTCATCAATCATCACCCGTCCAATCAGGATCCTAGCAGAAGGGATCGAGAAAGCGGCTCACGGTGAGCTGGGTGAGGCTATTTCCGTCTCGTCCCGCGATGAAATCGGGTTGCTGGCCACATCATTCAATCGAATGACCGAAAATCTGCGCCAGACAACGGTTTCACGCGAGTACATGGAAAAGCTGCTCAATACGATGAACGATGTCCTCGTCGTCCTCTCGCCGATCGGTGACGTGGTGAGTGTCAACCGCGCCTACTATGAGCTTTTCGGTTCTGTGCCGGCAGATGTGATTGGCCGCCGATACACGGATTTCAAGTCTGATCAGGCACCATGGTTGATGTTCGCTGCTTTTGAACAATCACAGGACGATGGAAGGGTGCAGGGGATTGAGTGCACCTGTCGGACTGAAACCGGCGAAATGGTCCCATTGCTTCTCTCCCTTGCGATCATGCGAGATGACATCGGTGATCCCCAGGCGATCATTTGTGCAGCCCAGGATATCAGCGCTATAAAGGCGGTCCAGCATAAACTTCACCTGAAACAGTCGGAGCTGGAAAAGCTGAATCAGCAGCTGGAGGAGTTGGTCGCCTCCCGTACGGCCGAGCTGGCGATAACCAATGAGGGGCTGCGCGCAGAAGTTGCAGAGCGTAAACGGACCGCAGAGGAGCTGCTTGAGGCACGCGATGTCGCCGAGGCGGCCAGTAAGGCCAAAACCGAGTTCCTGGCGAATATGAGCCATGAGATGCGCACGCCACTCAATTCTATTATCGGCGGCACGGAATATCTTGAGAGCGCATCGCTGTCTCCCGATCAAAAACGTTGTCTGGAGATGATTCATCAGGCCGGAGAGAGCCTCCTGGTACAGGTGAATGACCTGATTGACCTGTCAAGGATTGAAGCGGGGCAGCTGGAGCTTCAGAATAAGAACTTCAACCTGGCTGATCTGCTGGAGAAAGTGATCCAGATGATCATGCCTGAAGCAGGGCGAAAGAATATTGCGCTTACGCTTGCGACTCCTGCCGACCTTCCCCATTTTATTTCGGGCGACCGGATGAGGCTCCAGCAGGTGCTGGTGAATCTGCTCGGGAATGCCGTCAAATTCACCGGTCCCGGCGGAAAAGTTGCGTTTTCTGCCCATGCCGGCCCCCATACTGATGAGCGTATGGTAACAGTCAAGTTCGTTGTTCGTGATTCCGGGATCGGCATCGAGTCCGGAAAAATCGCTATGATCTTTGAAACGTTTGCCCAGGCAGACTCATCAATTACCCGCCGTTACGGCGGCAGCGGCCTGGGGCTGGCCATCAGCAGGCGTCTTGTGGAGGCCATGGGGGGCATGATCACCGTTGAGAGCGTCCCCGGAGTGGGCAGTTCATTTTCTTTTGCCCTCATGTTCCCGGTTGCCGAACAGTCAACGCATCCGTTGGAAATTCGGGAAAGCCAGAGCGAGGAGGGTGATGGAGTCAGGCTGCTTGCCGCTGCCGGAGCGTTGCCGCTGGTGCTGCTGGTTGACGATTCTCTTGAGAACCGCGAACTGCTGCGGCTTCTTCTGGTGAATCAGCAGTTGGAACTTCATGAGGCCGGCAACGGTAAGGATGCACTCGAGCTGTTTGAACAGCATGATTACGGGCTGGTACTGATGGATATTCAGATGCCGGTAATGGACGGCTATGCCGCAACCCGGATGATGCGGGCGATTGATGAGCGGCTTGGTCGGCGCCGTACTCCGATTGTGGCCCTTACGGCCCATGCCTACGAGGCTGATATCCGTCGCTGCCTTGAAGCCGGATGCGATGGGCACATCGCCAAGCCGTTTAAAAAGAAAGCGCTGTTTCAGCAGATTGCCCGGTATCTTGCCCAAAGGAGGGGGGATGGATCAGCACAATGATCTCAAAATTGTTGTTGAGATTGAGAGCGAGTTGATGCCAATCGTTCCTGAATTTCTCGAAAACCGGCGCAAAGACTGTGACCGCCTTGAACAGTTTGTCGAATCGGCAGACTATGCGTCGATCAGGACGCTGGGCCACCGCATGAAAGGGGCTGGAGGGAGCTATGGATTTGACCATATATCAGAACTGGGGGAACTGATCGAAACGGCTGGTCTTGCTGCTGACCGGGAAACGGTTGTTGCGGCACAGGCCCGTCTTCGCGACTACCTTGATCGGGTTGAAGTCGTCTACGTCTGATGCAGATTACTTCGAGAATCCTCAGGGAGTAAACTGTATCAGAAAAAGTGCCCGCTGATAGAGTTCCAGATCTGGAAGTGTCTGCACCGGATCGGACTCCCGTTTCTGCGGCATAATGAATTTCCGTAATACGCTCCTTCGGTCCCGGTCAAGTGCGGGGTTTTCAATCCCGATCCGCGGCGGTATCCGCAGCGTTTTCAGCTGCAGCAGTCCGACCGCTCCGGTGAGGCAGGGGTTCAGCATCAGATGGCTGCCCTGCGCTGCCAGGTTGTGGCAATCCTCGGGTCTGCCGAGGTACATAACGAAATTGCCCGGTGAATGGCGTTGCGCTTCAAGGCTGCGAAGCCGCTTGATCTCCTGATCGGGCTGTTCAAGGCTGTCGGGGTGGGCAAACAGCAGCGGTTGCAGTTCAGCCATTCGCAGCAGATCAAGAAGATCGTCGATCCGGTAGGTCCGTGCACGGGGATGAAGCAGGGCATCGGCGATGCCTTCGTCAAAACTGGCTTCCCAGCATCGATCTGCAAATTGGCGAAGCCGCGAGCCGGGGCGTGCGGAGGCAATCATTCGCCGTGCCTGGTCAACGGTGGTAATACCGAGGAGGCGGAAGGTGTAGCGGATAGCCTCTTCCTCCCGCCGGGCATAGCGGCTGTAAACCATCAGGCGCAGGATTCCACCCGGTGCCATACGTCTCTTGAGTGCCTGTAATCCCGCCAGCGGGTCTTCCAGATGGTGGATGACTCCGTAGGCATCGATCAGGCCGAATGTCCCGCCTGCGATGGTCGGGTCGCACAGGTCACCTTCCACGAATCTAACGGACGTCGTGCCGTGCAGCAGGCAGTGCCAGCGGGCTCTCTTGAGGCTGCGCCGGGAAAGATCCAGGGCGGTGATCCGGCAGTTTGGGTTTGCCAGCGCAAATACCGCTGGCGCAAAGCTGCCGCAGCCTGCCACCAGGATACTGCGCTGGTGTTCGGCTGGCGCCCCCCCATTGAAACGCCGCCAGATTGCTTCAAGGTTGAGGGCGTAGGTGTCGCACCGTCGTGCTGTCGCGAACAGTGGATAGTGCGGGTAGGGATGGCGTTCGTAATGCTGTTTAAGGATTTCTGGCATGGGAGAGCTAGTGGTCGGGTTGCTACAGAGACCCCCCACGTGGTCGCCCCGCTATTGCTGTGGCGACCACATGGGAGTCTTCCTATTTTTTGCTCACGGTGGCGTTTTCGACGATGACGGCGTATTTGTAACCGGACCCGAAATCCTTGTCCTTGATCAGGGTGCCGGTAATGGTGACGACGTCTCCGACATCGGCAGTAGCGGATGAGGTGCAGACCAAATTGTGATTTTTTCTGGCTTCCGAACCGGTGCCGTCCTGGAGATGAATCCAGTTTCTGCTCATGATTCCGCTGGAGACTTTAACGACCTTGCCGCGAACGGTAATCTTCTTTTTATTAAGTTTTGCGCTTTTGGCAAAAATTTCAGCGATGGTGTATGCTTGAGAGCCTTCGGCTTTGGCAACGGAAATTTTACCTTCTTTCGCGGTTGAAGCTCCGCTGCTGCCCGGGGAATTCTGTGATGCAGAAGCCGATGGAGTGCCGGCCGGAGTGATCACCCCGCCGGCAAAGATAATCGAATCAAAGGTTCGCTTAAGGGTTTTGCTCTCGAAATTCCTCATCTCCATTCCGGGCTGGAAGCTGATCTGGCTTCCGGTCCTTACTTTTGTCTCGGTTACTGCCACCCATACCTTGGATCCGTCCTTCTTTTCGAGGTACACATAGGTGTAGCCGCCGCTGTTCATGGTTTGAAGCACTTTGCCTGAAAGAGCCTCGCCGCTCCCTGATGCCGCTGCGCCACCCATGGAGCCGTGTCCTGGCGGTTGTGTCGCCGAAGCGCCTGCTTTGTCGGGCATTGCCCCGGCAGAAGCCGCAACGGATGCTATAGCCACAGAACAGATGATACCAATAAAGCGTTTTTTCATGGTGTTTCCTTTTTTAGGATTTACGCTGCTTATTTTTTTGATACTATCACGAAGCGCTTGTTTTAGGCACCTCAAAAAAATGACAAAGGTTGCGGCACACATGGAACCTAAAGCGGTGGTGCTTTACAGCGGGGGGCTCGATTCAACGACCTGCCTGGCACTAGCCAGGGCAGAGGGGTTTTCCCCCCATGCGATCAGTTTTTCCTACGGCCAGCGGCACTCCTGCGAACTGGAACTGGCCCGTGCCAATGCTCCGCTTCTGGGGGCTGTCCAGCATCTGGTGGTTGATTTCGATCTGCGATGCATCGGCGGAAGTGCTTTGACCTCCGGGGTGGATGTTCCAAAGCTCGGTGTGGGGACGGAGATCCCGGTTACCTATGTCCCGGCCCGCAACACGATTTTTCTTTCATTTGCCCTTAGCTGGGCCGAAGCAATCGGCGCTTTCGATATCTATATCGGTGTCAACGCGCTCGATTATTCCGGATATCCAGACTGCCGCCCCGAATATATCAGCTCCTATGAGCGCATGGCGAACCTGGCAACCCGTGCCGGCGTTGAAGGCACGGGCCGTTTCACGATTCATACCCCGCTGATCAGCCTGACCAAGGCGGACATTATTCGCCTGGGCCAGCGTCTTGGCGTTGATTATGCCAGAACCCATTCCTGCTATGATCCGCTCCCCGACGGCCGTGCCTGCGGGATGTGCGACTCCTGCCGATTGAGGCTGAAGGGATTTGCCGAGGCCGGTATTGCCGATCCGGTGAGGTATGCTCCGCATGGGTGAATCGCAGCCCGATCTGGAAATGTTCTACCAGCGTTACCTCTATGGGCTTCTGGACGGAGATCGTGCCGGCTGCCAGAGGATTGTCCAGGAACTGCTGGATCGTGACATTTCCCTTAAGGACCTTTATTACCATATTCTGCAGCGGGCACTTTACGACGTCGGTGATCTGTGGGAGCAGAATAAGATATCGGTAGCCAGGGAACATATGGCGACAGCCATGACCGAGCATTTGCTGACCATGGTTTATCCGAGGATTTTCAGCATTCCCCGTTGTGGCAGGCGCGCGGTGGTCTCCTGTATTGCCAACGAATTCCATCAACTGGGGGCAAAAATGGTGGCAGATATCCTTGAACTGCACGGGTGGGACGCTTTTTTCCTTGGCAGCAACACCCCGGTATCTGATCTTGTCAGTATGGTTCGTGAAAAACGCCCGGATCTCGTCTGTCTTTCGTTAAGCATCCAGTTCAACCTTCCCGCACTGTTGACAACCCTTGACCATCTTGGGAAAGCCTTCCCGGACCTTCCGGTGATTGTCGGCGGCCAGGCTTTCCGCTGGGGTGGTTCCGAACGTATTGCCGACTACCCTGCTGCCCGCTATGCCTCATCGATCTATGTTCTGGAAGAGATGGTCATGGCATGGTGAACAGTCAGATCCTGCGCGATACGGTTCTTGCCGCTTACCTGATGGATTGTTCATCACTGATCATTCTGCGTCTTGATGTCCAGGGAACGGTGCGTGAGGCAAGTTCCTATGCCCGCTCCGTGCTGGGTGAGAACGTCACGGGGATGTTCTTTACCGATCTTCTGGTTGACTTCCGGAAAACATTTGATCTGGCCCAGTTTCGCAGTGAGCTGGCGCCCCGCCTGCTCAGCTTTCTGACTCCGGGAGGCATGCCGCAGACCTTTCGGGTGTCATACCTCCCCTGCGGTAAAGATGGATTCATGGTCGGAGAGCATAATGCGGAAGAGTTTGAGCAGGTTCAGAGCAGTATGCTCAAGCTTAACCAGGAGATGGCTAATATTTCGCGGGAATTGCAGCAGGCCAATGCCGAGTACCGACGGATCAACGAGCAGAAAAACCAGTTTCTCGGCATGGCGGCCCATGATCTGCGTAACCCGATCGGCTCAATCATCTCATATATGGCCCTGCTGCTGGAAGATGGCGACGGCCTCTCTCCCGATGTCGTCAATATTCTCAAGGATGTCAGTTCGCTGGCTGATTTTATGCTTTATCTGGTGAATAGTCTGCTTGATTATTCAATCATCGAACAGGGCCGGCTGGTCATCGAATACAACTGGACCGATTTTGGACTGCTGGCGGCGCACACCGTTGCGGTCAACCGCCTGATGGCCCAGCGCAAGGGGATCCGGCTCGAATGTACTCCGGTGGATGTCGGTCAGGTTTATTGTGACATTCATAAAGTCAAGCAGGTGATCAATAACTTTCTTTCGAATGCAATCAAATTTTCTCCCCGCAATTCAGTGATTACGCTGCGATTGGTGTACGATCCAGCCCATGTCAGGCTTGAAGTGGCTGACCAGGGGCCCGGCATCCCCCAAGGGGAGCAGGAACGGCTGTTCAAACCCTTTGGAAGGACGAGTGTCAAGGCCAGCGAAGGGGAGGAAAGCACCGGCCTTGGTCTGGCCATCTCGCGCAGAATCGTGGAAAGCCATGGAGGAACGATCGGGGTTGAATCGGAACTGGGGCAGGGATCGCTGTTCTGGTTTGAACTGCCGCGCCGAAAAGCCGATGTTTAAGAAGGTTGAGACGAAAATCGGCGCCGGGATTTGTTGCCCGGCACCGATTGGTCAGGTCTTTTGGGTGATAATTGGCGGGGTGCACACGAAAACGGTGCATCCCGTTTTTTTTGATGGGTATCAGCCTTGGGCCGCCTGAACGGCGGTGATGGCGGTAACATTGACAATGTCATCAACCGAGCAGCCGCGGGAAAGGTCGTTGACCGGTTTGGCCAGTCCCTGGATGATCGGCCCGACAGCCTCGGCCCCGGCAACGCGCTCCACCAGTTTGTAGGCGATATTGCCGGCGTCCAGGTCGGGGAAGATCAGGACGTTGGCCTTGCCGGCAACGCTGCTGCCGGGCGCCTTCTTCTCGCCGACCTTTGGCAACAGAGCAGCATCGGCCTGCAACTCTCCGTCAACCTGCATATCCGGTTTGATCTGTTTTGCGATCTCCAGGGCTTTCAGCACCTTGTCGCAGTCGGCATGGCTGGCGCTTCCCTTGGTGGAGAAGGAGAGCAGCGCTACCCGGGCATCAACGTCAAGGAATGCCTTGCAGTTGCCGGCCGTTGCCACGGCGATCTCGGCCAGTGCCTGGGCATCGGGATTCGGGTTAACGGCGCAGTCGGCGAAGAGAATGATGCCGTTTTCACCGAAGCTCGGCGTTTTAGTAATCATAAGGAAAAACGATGAAACGGTCTTGATACCTTTGGCCGGGCCGACGGTCTGGAA
>DCNF01000074.1:0-2070 GCA_002322035.1 Geobacter sp. UBA1603 | reverse complement strand
CCCGCATCGCCGTTTCTGACCATCATACCGGCGTAGTAGAGATTGTCTTCGGCTGTAAGAAGCGCGCGGGCCTCGTCTGCGGTCAGCCCCTTGCTTTTACGCAGTTCCACAAGATCGGCCACATACTGGTCGAGTTTCGGTGAATTCTTCGGATCGAGCAGCTCTACCCCGGTAAGGTTTATCCCTTTGGCAGTTGCCTCGGCCTGGATTGTAGCCGGATTCCCGAGAATTACGATTTTTGCCAGCCCCTCCGTGACGATTTTCTCGGCAGCAAACAGCATCCGCTCGTCGTAGCTCTCCGGCAGAACGATGGTCTGCTGGTTCTTTTTGGCTTTTTCCTTGATTTGATCGACAAGATGCATGGTGTTCCTCCTTTGATTTTGTATAGGCGTCAAAATTTATTTAATAAAACAATGGTGTATTTATAGTCGAAAGTATGCGGCTGGTCAAATGAAAAAAAGCCGGTGAATCACCGGCTTTAGCGAAATTTAAAATGTTGAAATGGTGGTTAAAAATTCACCCCAATCGCTTCGGCGACGGTGTGGATATCCTTGTCGCCGCGTCCGGAGAGGCACACCACGATCGTCTGTTCCCTTTTCATGGTAGCAGCCAGCTTTAGGGCGTAAGCGATGGCGTGGGACGACTCCAGGGCAGGCATGATCCCCTCTTCAAGAGTTAAGATTTTAAAGCCCTCAAGAGCTTCCTGGTCGGTGATCGAAACGTATTCTGCCCGGCCGCTGTCTTTAAGCCAGGCGTGCTCCGGGCCGACACCGGGGTAGTCGAGACCCGCAGATATTGAGTGGGCGTGAGCAATCTGGCCGTGACAGTCCTGGAGAAGGTAGGTCTTGTTGCCATGAAGAACGCCGGGTGTTCCGGCGCAGAGCGGGGCGGCGTGCCGTCCGCTCTCGATGCCGAAGCCGGAGGCTTCGACTCCGATCATTCTGACAGTTTTGTTATTAATAAATGGATAGAACAGGCCGAGGGCATTACTGCCGCCGCCGACGCAGGCTACCAGGCAATCGGGCAGGCGTCCTTCCAATATTTTGTGCTGACGCTTTGCCTCGCGGCCGATAATAGCCTGAAAATCACGCACCATCATCGGGTAAGGGTGCGGTCCGGCCACGGTGCCGATAACGTAGAACGTGTCGCGGATAGTGGTAACCCAGTTGCGCATGGCTTCATTCATGGCGTCCTTGAGGGTTGCTGTTCCGGCTGTAACCGGAGTTACGGTCGCACCGAGCAGTTTCATCCGGAACACATTCAGTGCCTGTCGCCGGGTGTCTTCTTCACCCATGAACACTTCGCACTGCATGCCAAATAGAGCGGCGATAGTGGCCGTGGCAACGCCATGCTGACCAGCCCCAGTTTCGGCAATAACACGCTTTTTACCCATACGTCTTGCCAGAAGGCCTTGGCCGATGGTGTTGTTGACCTTATGGGCCCCGGTATGGTTCAAGTCCTCCCGTTTCAGGTAAATCTTGGCCCCGCCTATCTTTTTGCTTAATTTATCAGCAAGATAGAGCGGGTTGGGCCGCCCGACATACTGCCGCAGGTAATATTCGAATTCCTGTTTGAATTCCCTGTCGTGGCGGAAGTGCTCGTAGGCCTGTTCCAACTCAAGCAGAGCCGGCATGAGTGTCTCTGGAACGTAGCGGCCGCCGTAAGGGCCGAAGTGGCCGTTTCTGTCTGGGTATTTCATGGTGTGATGATCCTATGTCTTGATATTGCTGTCATGTATTGAATCGTTGTTTGAAACCAGTTTCAGTTTTTAAAAATGTTTTGGTTGAATGCCATGCTGTTGATGGTAACAGCTTTCATCCCGTATGACCAGTTACAGACAAATAGTAATGCCAATGAACCTGACGGTGGACTGAAATTCTGCGGATCAGCAATCCAGGTTATGGATGGATTTTTATAGAAAGCTCTTAACGCTTGCTGGACATAGGCGCGACCCGTCGGTGGATCAATCACGAATATGTATGTGTTCGGCGGAATGTATGGAAAATTGAATTTCATGGCCTGCAAAAATATTTTTACCGGTTCAGCTTCTTGCTGCCACTGTGTGCCACG
>DCNF01000072.1:11639-21464 GCA_002322035.1 Geobacter sp. UBA1603 | reverse complement strand
CGCCGTGGCCATGGCCGGCATCTGCCTTGAGGCGATGACAGGAAGAAAACTCGGCCATGCCCTGGATATCGGCTGCGCCGTGGGGCGGAGCAGCTTCGAGCTGGCCAGGGGGGGCTTCGAGCGGGTGACCGGACTCGACTTCTCCACCCGTTTCTTCCGCCTGGCCACCCGGATGCGCGACGAAGGCTTCCTGCGCTACGCCTTCCCCGAAGAAGGGGAGGTAGTTTCCTTCCACGAGGTGGCCCTGGTCGAACTGGGGCTGGACGGGATCCGCAGTCGGGTTGCTTTCTCCCAGGCCGACGCCTGCAACATACCGGAAAAATTCACCGGCTACGACCTGGTGCTGGCAGCCAACCTGCTCGACCGGCTTTACTCGCCGCGGCGCTTCCTGACTTCCATCCATGGGCACATGAATCCGGGAGGTCTGCTGGTGCTTGCTTCGCCCTACAGTTGGTCAGAAGAATTTACCAGGAAAGAAGACTGGCTGGGGGGGTACCGCGATGCCGGGGAGCCGGTCTGGACCCTGGACGGCCTGAAGGAATCACTGTCGCCCCGTTTCCGCATGGTCGGCGAGCCACGCGATGTGCCGTTCGTCATCCGTGAAACGCGCAGGAAGTTTCAGCACAGCCTGGCGGAGGTGACTCTCTGGGAGCTGAAACTGAACGGGAACTGACCGCCAGCTCCCTGTTCGCAGCCGTCAGTAAGCCACATTTCTTCGGACCGCATTCCCCTCCAGGAGTTGGGCAAAGGCCTTGCCGCTGTCGGCGTTGACCAGCAGGTAGCGCGGCAGTTTCATGACGCTGTCGGAACGGGAGGCATGGCGGCGTTCGATGGTAAAGGTCGCTATGTAACCGGCTTCGCGGGCTTTGCCGATCAGAAAATCATCGTTAATGCCAAAGGGCCAGGCCAGCATGTCAACCCTGCCTCCCAGTTCTGTCTCCAGGCGGGCTTTAGATTTACGGAGCTGGGTCATCACCAGGGCGTTCAGTGATTCAGGACTCAGCTTACGCCGCTCTTTCTTGAAATTGGGATGCCAGTACGTGTGGGACTGAAAATCGAACAGGCCGGTCTGCTTCAACTCGCGCATCTGTTCCCAGGTCATGGCATATTTCGCGTTTGAAATGGCAGATGGATAGGCGAAAACCGTCACCGGGTAGCGGTATTTGCGTATGATTGGCAACATATCGCTGTAAACCGACTTATGGGCATCATCTTCGACAATTACAACCGATTTCGGTTTTGGCGCCGGCCCTTTGCCAAGGTAATGGTCGATCAGCTGGCGCAGGGGGATTACGGTATAGCCATTGTCGCGCAGGTACTTCATATGGGCTTCGAATACCGGAGTGGTGATGGTCATGCCATCGGCAACCGTGGGACCCAAACGGTGATAAAGCAGGATCGGGATCGAAAAATTTTCAGCAGCCGGAGCAGCAGGGGAGCAGAGCACAAGCAGAGACAGAACAACAGCAGTGATACGCAGAAACAGCATGAATATCCTTTCAGCAGGAGAGCGGGGTCATCCGCGGACGATGTAGACCGAACAGGGGGCATTGCTGGCAACCTTATGGGATATGCTGCCTTTCAGCCGGCGCTGGAGAAATCCCTTGCCCGAGCTGCCGATAACGATCACATCGATCTGTTCCCGCCGGGCAAAGTCGATCAGCTTCTCGGCCGGTTCCCCGTACTCGACGATCATTTCGAGTGGCACGTCATTTTCGGCCGCACACTTCTCGACGACGTAGAAAATCCGGCGGCGCAGCTCATTCCAGGTATCGGTTTCCGTCACCGGGGCGGCTGGCACAAAGTCAGTATAGGTTGATGACGACGCATTGGGAAGCACCAGAAGGGCATATACCAGGCTCTTGAACTGGCTCCGGTTGCCGGAAGCCAGCCTGACCGCTTCCTCGGCGGCCTTGTCAGACTGCGGTGAGCCGTCGATTGCCACCAGAATTTTTTTCCTCAGGTTCAGCATACCGTGGGGTCCTTAAGGGGGCGCTGCCAGGCAGATCGCGACACAAATACGCGTTGTTACGAATATAAAGAAAATATTCACACTTGACAATTATAAAACGTTATTCTATGATTTTTTAAAAAGGCGCCACTAACATCGGCATTTCACACTGATCATAATTAATACTTTGAATTAAGCTAGTTATATCTTACTGATTTTATCACACTTACCCCAAAGACAGGATCTCAACCATGGCAAAAAAAGAAAAATCAGAATATCTCATTCAGGCGGTCTCCCACGCCCTTGACCTCCTGGAGCAGTTTCACGGCGAGGTTGACGAACTGGGGGTAACGGAGCTCAGCAAGCGCCTCAAACTCCACAAAAACAACGTCTTTCGCCTGCTGGCAACCCTCGAGTCCCGTGGCTATATCGAGCAGAACAAGGTCACCGAGAACTATCGCCTCGGCCTGAAAACCCTCGAACTTGGCCAGACCTTCATTCGTCAGATGGGGCTGCTTCGCCAGTCAAAGCCGGTGCTGGAGGCGCTGGTCAAGGAGTGCAACGAAACTACCTATGTGGCGATCCTCAAGGAGTTCAACATCATCTACCTTGATGCGGTTGAAACCGATATGACCGTTCGGGTCGTCCCGCGGGTCGGCTCCCGCCTCCCGGCCTACTGCACGGCGGCCGGAAAAGTCCAGATCGCCTATATGAGCGACGAGGAGCTTGAAAACTACCTGCCGGGCAAAGAGCTCAAACGCTATACGGCAAATACCATCACCGACCGTGATACCCTCAAAAAACAGCTGCGCCAGATTACCGAGCAGGGCTATGCCATTGACAACGAGGAGCTTGATGTCGGCGTCAAATGCGTCAGCGCACCGATTCGCGACTATACTCGCCGGATCATCGGAGCCGTCAGCATTTCCGGCCCGTCGATGCGTTTTTCCGATGAACGGATCCAGAAGGAACTGATCCCTCTGGTGCTAAAGGCGTCAGAAGAAATTTCAGCCAAACTCGGATTCCAGAAATAGAAAACCGTGCCACAGACAAAAAAGGCGACCAGGCTGGTCGCCTTTTTTGTTGGCGGAGCCCCCCTATGCCAACCTATAAAGTCGTTGAGCTTACTACCGTCACCGAAGAAGAGATCGAGACTGCACTGAACCGCTACACCGCCGAGGGGTGGCACTTCGACGGCATGCAGTTCGCCATGCGCGAATCGAGCAAACGGCCGAGCATGGCGTTTGTACTGTTTGTCAGAGAGAGCCCGGAGGATTCCAATGCCTGACCGGACCCTCTACCTCGTCGACGGCTCATCCTACATCTACCGGGCCTACTACGCCATCCGTCATCTTTCCTCTCCGAGCGGTTTCCCGACCAACGCCATTTACGGTTTCATCCAGATGCTGCTGAAACTGCTCAAGGATTATAACCCGCAGCAGATTGCCGTTGTCTTTGATGCCAGCCGGGTAACCTTCCGGACCGCAATCTACCCGGAGTACAAGGCCAACCGAGCTGCAACTCCGGATGATCTAAAGGTACAGATGGGGCCGATCCGTGATGTGGTACGGGCTTTCAACATTCCCGTGCTTGAGATGGAAGGGTATGAGGCCGATGATATAATCGCCACGCTTGCCGAACGCCATGCCACTGCCAAAGGGCGGGTTGTGGTGGTAACCGGTGACAAGGACCTGATGCAGATTGCGTCAGAATACGTCACATTGCTGGACACCATGAAAGGGAAGACTTCCGGAGTGCCAGAGGTGATTGAGCGCTTCGGCGCCGGCCCGGAACTGGTGGCCGACATTCTCGGGCTGGCCGGCGACAGCTCCGACAATATCCCGGGAGTGCCGGGGGTCGGAGAAAAAACGGCGATCAAGCTTATCCAGCAATTCGGTTCGCTTGACGGGGTGTTGGACCGTTCTGGGGAGGTCAAGGGCAAACTCGGCGAGAAACTGCGCGAGTTCCGCGATCAGGCGTTGTTATCGCGGCAGTTGGCCACCGTGGAGCGGGCAGTCCCGATTGATCTGGATCCTGCAGAGCTTAAGGCCCGGGAGCCTGACCGCGCAGCGCTTGACGAGTTTTTCAAAACATACGGTTTTACGTCGCTGATCAAGGAGATGACTTCCCGGTCTACCCTTTCCAGCGACAACTACCATACCGTCACGACAATCGAACAGCTGGAAGCTCTGGCCACAGCACTGCAGCAGGCCGGGCTGTTCGCCTTTGACCTGGAAACCACCAGCCTCGACCCGCGCCTGGCCGAGATCGTCGGCTTTTCCTTTTCCTGCCGCGACCATGAGGCATTCTACATTCCGGTCGGGCACATCATCCATAGCAGCCAGCCCAGCGGAGATCTGTTCGACACACTGGCCACCACGGTGCCCGCCCCGGGACAACTCCCCCGGCAACAGGTTCTGGAGCGGTTCCGGTCGCTTCTGGAACAGCCAGGCATCGGCAAGGTCGGCCAGAACATTAAGTTCGATATGCAGGTGCTGGCCATGAACGGTATTGCCGTCAGGGGCGCCTGTTTCGACACCATGCTCGCATCGTACTGTCTCAACCCGTCACGCTCCGGCCACGGACTGGATGCACTGGCCCAAGAGCACTTGAATCACCGGATGATTTCCTACCGTGAGGTAACCGGCAGCGGCAGGGGGCAGCTCAACTTTTCCGAAGTTGCCGTTGAAGCCGCCAGCCGTTACGCCTGTGAAGACGCCGATGCAACCTGGTTGCTCTACCGGAAGCTTGCGCCGCTGGTACCAGAAACCGGTGTCGATGCGGTCTTCCGTGAGGTGGAGATGCCACTGGTGCCGATTCTGGCGGCCATGGAGAATCAGGGCGTGCTGATTGACCGGCAGATGCTCGGCCGCCTTTCTGACGATTTTGCCGGCCGGATGGCAGCCCTTGAAGAGCGGGTTTTTGCACTGGCCGGCGGGCGGTTCAACCTGAATTCCCCCAGGCAGCTCGGTGAAGTGCTGTTCGAAAAACTTGGCCTGGCCACCGGCAAGAAGACCAAAGGGAAAACCGGCTGGTCCACCGACAACGAGGTGCTCTCATCCCTGGCTGAAGAGCACGAGATCGCGCGCCTGATTGTGGAATACCGCGGGATCGCCAAACTCAGATCAACCTATTCTGACGCCCTGCCCCGCCTGGTCTGCCCTCGTACCGGCCGGGTTCATACCTCCTACAACCAGACTGTCACCGCCACCGGCCGGCTGTCGTCATCGGATCCGAACCTGCAGAACATCCCGATCCGGACCGAGGAGGGGCGGCTGATCCGCCATGCCTTCATCGCCCCGCCGGGGCACGTCATTCTTTCGGCCGACTACTCCCAGATCGAACTGCGGGTTCTGGCGCACCTTTCCGGCGACCGGGTCTTCTGCCATGCCTTTGCCAATGACGAGGATATCCACACCCATACCGCCGCTGAAGTCTTCGGGCTCTTCCCCGAGATGGTCACCCCCGAGATGCGCCGGCAGGCCAAAGCGATCAACTTTGGCGTCATCTACGGCCAGGGTGCTTTTTCACTGGCCAGGCAGCTCGGTATCGCCCGCAAGACAGCCGAAGATTTCATAACCACCTACCGCGAGCGGCACCGTGGCGCGATGGATTATCTGGACTCCTGCGTCCGCCAGGCAGAAGAGACAGGATATGTCACAACCATACTGGGCCGCCGGCTCCCGATTCCCGACATTTCAAGCCAGAACGGAAACATTCAGGCTTTTGCCCGGCGCAACGCCATCAACTATCCGATCCAGGGTTCGGCTGCCGACATCATCAAAATGGCCATGATACGGATCGACGAACGCCTCCGCGCCGAAAGATGCACGAGTCACCTGATCATGCAGGTCCACGATGAACTGGTCTTTGAAGTGCGCGAGGAGGAACTGGTCAGGATGGAGCGGCTGGTCGAGGAGGAAATGGCCCGGGCCGTGCCGGCACGCGTGCCGCTGAAAGTTGACATCAGCCACGGCAGAAACTGGAGCGAGGCTCACTGACCTGTGCATGATAACTGCCTGAAAAACGACATTTTTAGGCTTGCATATCCCGGTGAAGTATGACACAAGCGTCACAATCGCTTCAATACACAGTATGCGGAGGTTCGTATGAAGAAAGTTCTTGCCGTTCTGGTTGCCGGACTGATGGCGGTTGCCTGTACCAAACAGGGGGGGGGCGGCGATCTGATCAAGATCGGCGTGGCCGGGCCGCTGACCGGTGAAAACGCAGCTTTCGGGCAGGATCAGCTGAACGGCGTCAGACTGGCGGTGGAGGAGTGGAACGCCAAAGGCGGCATCGGGGGCAAAAAGATCGCCATCGTCGAAGGCGACGACCAGCGCGACCCGAAACAGGCGGTAACAGCCGCCAACAAGCTGGTCAACGACGGTGTGATCGGTGTGATCGGCCACTTCAACAGCAACTGTTCGATTCCGGCTTCGGCGGTCTACAACAAAGCCGGCATCCCCCAGATTTCCCATGGCAGCACCAACCCCAAGCTGACCGAACAGAACTTCGACACCGTCTTCCGCGTCTGCGGCCGGGATGATCAGCAGGGAAAAGTGGCGGCGGATTATGTTTCCGGCACGCTCAAGCTGAAAAAGGTGGCGGTGCTGCATGACAAGACCACCTACGGCCAGGGATTGGCCGATGAGTTCAAAAAAGCGCTGGGGAGCACGGTGCAGGTTGTTGCCTACGAGGGGCTCACGACCGGTGAAAAGGACTATTCTCCGGTGGTCACCAAAATCAAGTCTTTAGCTCCCGAGTTGGTGTTCTTCGGTGGTGTCTACAGCGAAGGCGGCCTGCTTGCCAAGCAGTTCCGGGCCGTCGGCGTGACCGTCCCCTTCATGGGAGGCGACGGCATCATGAGCGACGAGTTCATCAAAATCGCCGGGCCGGCCAGTGAGGGGGCTTTTGCCACCTTTGGCCCGGACACCAAGGGCGCTCCTGCCGCCAAGGGGTTCAACGACAGCTACCGCAAGAAGTACGGTGAACCGGGCGTCTACTCGGTCTACGCTTATGACGCGGCCAATATCCTGCTGCAGTCACTCCAGAAAGCGGGAAGCGACAAAAAGAAACTGCTCGAGGCGATTCGCGCCATCGACTACAGCGGTGCCCTTGGCAAGGTCCAGTTCGACGCCAAGGGGGATGTCAAAGTCTCGCCGTATGTGGTCTGGAAGGTGGAAGGCGGCTCATACAGACAGGTAAAATAGGCTGATGTTCTTCCAGCATCTGCTGAACGGCATAACAATCGGCGGCGGCTATGCCCTGATTGCGCTCGGCTATACTCTGGTATACGGGGTGCTCAAGCTGATCAACTTCGCCCATGGCGAAATCTACATGATCGGCGCCTATCTGGGATTCATCCTGATCTCGCTCGTCCCGGCCCTGCCGCCGGCAGTGCAGGCCAACACCATGCTGGTCATCCTGGCGGTGCTGCTCCTGGCCGCCCTGCTCTGCGCCCTCTACGGCTACTACCTGGAAAAGATCTGTTATCGTTCACTGCGCGGAGCCCCCAAGCTGACTCCCCTGATCAGCGCCCTGGGGGCTTCGCTGTTTCTACAGAATTTTGTCATGATCACCATGGGGGCCCGGGACCGGGTTTTTCCACCGGTGATCACCAACACCGCCTACACGGTCGGACCGGTGACATTCACCTTTCTGCAGGTTGTGATCATTTCGTCATCGATCATCCTGATGGCCGGCCTCTCCTGGTTCATCAACCAGACGCGCCTCGGCACCGCAATCCGGGCTGTCTCCACCGATCCCTACATGGCTTCGCTACTCGGCATCAACGTGGATGCGATCATCTCGGTCACCTTCATGGCCGGTTCATTCCTGGCCGCCTGTGCCGGCGTACTGATCGGTATTTACTACGGTTCGATCAACTTCACCCTGGGATACCTGGGGGGTATCAAAGCCTTTACCGCCGCTGTTCTGGGGGGGATCGGCAACTGCACCGGCGCGATGCTGGGGGGATTTCTGTTGGGAGTGATCGAGGCACTCGGCGGGGGCTATTTCTCGACCGAATACAAGGATGTGTACGCTTTTTTCATCCTGATTGCCGTTCTGGTTTTCCGGCCTGCCGGCCTGCTGGGCAAAAAAGGGGGCGAACGTGCCTGAAAACGGCCTGCTGCGGGGCCCCCTTTTCTCCTATCTGGGGCTGATACTGATTTTTCTTCCGTTCCTGCGCGAGCGGGTCTGGCTGGTGCTTCCGATCATGCTTGGCGGGCGTCTGCTGCACTGGGGTGCGGACAGAATCTCGGCCAGCCTGGCGCTGCAGACCTGGCGTGAAAAAGCGGTGCGCCGGGCCGGACGCAATGCTTTTGCGATAAGCCTGGCGCTGTTTGCCGTGGCGGCGCTGATCCCGTTTTTTTCTTCGGGCTACGTCACCGACATCCTGACCAGCGTGGTGCTCTATTCGATCCTGGCCACGGCGCTCAATATCACCGTCGGGCTTTCCGGGATACTGGTACTCGGCTTTATCGGCTTTTACGCCGTCGGGGCATACACCACGGCACTTCTGACAGCTAAATTCGCCCTGTGCGGATTCTGGCTGGCACTGCCGCTTTCAGGGGCGGCCGCCCTGGCCTGCGGGGTGGTACTGGGGGCCCCCGCCCTTCGCCTCAAAGGAGATTACCTGGCAATTGTCACCCTTGGCTTCGGTGAAATCGTGCGAATCTTCGCCAATAACCTCGATTCGTTCACCGGCGGACCCAACGGGATCCTCGGCATTCCCCGCCCGGCAATCATGGGCTGGCAGCTCGCCTCGCCGGTGGCCTTCTACCTCTTTGTGCTGACCTGCCTGGGAGTGACCCTCCTGATTGTCACCCGGATCATCGGTTCCCGCTACGGCCGGGCCTGGATTGCCGTTCGGGAAAACGAAATGGCCGCAGCCGCCATCGGCATCGACGTCTTCCGCAAGCATCTGCTCTCCTTCGCCCTTTCGGCTTTTTTCGGCGGTATCGCAGGATCCCTTTTCGCCGTCAAGCAGGGCTTCATTTCACCGGATTCGTTCACCTTCTTCGAGTCGGTGCTGGTACTCTGCATGGTCGTACTGGGGGGAATCGGCAACCCGGCCGGAGCGGTGGCCGGCGCTTTCCTCCTGGTGGCTGTCCCGGAGATGCTGCGTGACTTCCAGCTGTACCGCATGCTGGTCTTCGGCGGGGTCATGGTCGCCTTCATGGTCTTCCGTCCCAACGGCATCATGGGAAGCCTGACCTTTGCCCTGGAGGTCGATGACTCCCGGGATGAACGGGAGGGGCTGCCATGAACGCGACCACTGTCGACGGGCCGATCCTCTCTGCCGAAGAGATCAGTGTATCGTTTGGCGGGGTCACTGCCCTCTCCGGCGTTTCGATCGAGGTCAGGGCCGGGGAAATACTTTCCGTGATTGGCCCGAACGGCGCCGGAAAGACCACGCTCTTCAATGCGATTACCGGTGCCTGCGCCCCTTCCGCCGGCCGGGTGCTGCTCGAGGGTCGGGACATTACCGGTCTGCCAATGCACCGGGTTGCCGCCCTCGGCGTTGCCCGTTCCTTCCAGAACCTGAAGCCTTTTGCGGAGATGACGGTCCTGGAGAATGTTCTGATCGGTCGCGAGATCCATCAGAAGAGCGGCCTTCTGGCGGCGGTTCTGCGGACAAAAGCCTGGCGCGATGACGAAAAACGCAACCTGCGCCGGGCACGGGATTTGGTCAATTTCGTCGGACTTGAGCGCAAGCGGGACGTGCCGGCCCGCCACCTGACCTACGGCGAGCGAAAGATGCTCGAAATCGCACGGGCCATGGCGACGGAGCCCCATATTCTCCTGCTTGATGAGCCGGTGGCCGGAATGAATGCCACCGAGACCGGGTTTGTCATGGAACTGGCCCGGCG
>DCNF01000072.1:5387-11615 GCA_002322035.1 Geobacter sp. UBA1603 | reverse complement strand
AACACGACATGAAGATGGTGATGGGAATTTCCAGCCGGATCTATGTGCTTGACCGTGGCGAACTGATTGCCGAAGGCTCCCCGGCCCAGATAAGGGCCAATCCGCGCGTGATCGAGGCCTACCTGGGGGGGATGACCTATGCTCAACCTTGATGGGGTCCACGTATGCTACGGCCAGGTCCAGGCGGTGCGCGGCGTATCGCTCACCGTCGGCGCCGGAGAAATTGTCACGCTGATCGGGGCCAACGGTGCCGGCAAGAGCTCGATCCTCAAGGCCGTTTCCGGGATCCATCCGATCAGCGGCGGTTCGATTGCAAGCGGCGAGATACAGCTGCACACGCTGCCGGCGCACCGGATCGTCCGCCAGGGGATTTCTCACTGCCCTGAAGGCCGGCGTGTCTTTTACGACCTGACCGTGCGTGAGAACCTGATGATGGGCGGTTTTGTCCTTGCAAAAGCCGAGTGCGCGGAACGGCTGGAGCAGGTTCTGGGACTTTTCCCCCGCCTGGCTGAACGGATCGGCCAGCCGGGCGGCACACTGTCGGGGGGCGAGCAACAGATGCTGGCGATCGGGCGGGCGCTCATGTGCGGTCCGAAACTGCTGATGCTGGACGAGCCGTCACTGGGGCTGGCACCGTTGATGGTCGAGACGATTTTCGAGGCGATCATGGAATTGAATCGGGGCGGGTTGACAGTTCTTCTGGTCGAGCAGAACGCCGCCTTTGCCCTGGGAGTCTCCAGCCGGGCCTATGTGCTTGAAAACGGCCAGGTTGTCCTTTCCGGACGTGCATCAGACCTGGCCGCCGACCCCGCCGTCAGGCGGGCCTACCTGGGAGGATAGGCGCTCCGCGCTCTGCCATGCGAAGTGAGCAGGTTCAGGCCTTTGTTATTTCAACCCGGGACTACGGCGACAACGACCGGATTGTGTCGCTGTTTACCCTTGAACATGGGCGTGTTTCCGCGTTTGCCCGCCGTGCCCGCAGCAGTCGCACACGGTTCGGGGCCGCACTGGAAGCCCTTGCCCGCATCGATTGCCAGATTCGCCTCAAGCAGGGGCTGGCCGGCCTGGCCCAGGCTGATCTCCGCTCGATCTATCCCGCCATCCGGGGCGACCTTGCCCGCATTGCCCATGCACTCTATGCCTGCGAACTGATCGAAGCCCTTACACCGGAGGGGGTGCCGCTACCGCGGCTGTTCCGGCTGCTGGCCGCCTATTTTGACCGGCTGGAAGCTGCCGGTGCGGCCGAAGCGGAACGCCGCTTCTTTGAAATAAACCTGCTGAATATTCTCGGATACCGCCCCTCGCTTATGACGTGCAGCCGCTGCGGCGAGCCCTTTCCCGGCCAGGGGGCCCTGCTGCAGGGCGGGGGGGAGCCGGTCTGCGGTACCTGCGCATCAACCGGTACAAAAATCGGGATTGACACCCTGGCGGAGTTGCAGAAATGCCTCGCTACCGGGAGTTTTGAACGGTCCGGCCTGCACAGTACCCTGATCGCTTCTGAAGCGGCGGCCCTGCTCGATCAGGCCATCGTCAGCCATGCCGGCCGCAGCCTGCGCAGTCTCGAATTTCTCCGGCAGGTCACGGCGGTGTAGTCGTTCGATGCGGTTTCTGTTTCTCAGTCAGCATACGCCAGCAATATCCTGCCGCAAAGCCTCCCGCAGCACCGGCCACCAAGAATACAAACAGCAGCAGATCTCCCTGATCGGTATTGATCAGCGGCTCACGCGCTTCCCGCCCCTGCTGCCGGGCAATCCGCTCGATAACCGACTCATCGACTCCGGGCCATTTCCCCTCCCCTGCCAGTGAGGCTTCTGCCCAGCAGAAGCAGAGGGCCAGCACTGCCAAACAGCGCCTGATCATTGGCTCACCTTCGCAGCGGATGTTCCGCTGATACGGGCCAGGAGGTCGGGACGCCGCTTCTGCAGGAGTGTCAGCACCCCGGCGGTGATTGCCCCTTCAAGAATTCCCAGCGGCAGCTGGGTCGGGATAAAAGCAGCACCGATCATGGTGAAAATCGGCAGCACCGGAGAAGGACCAGCAATCCCGAAAGCCAGGACCATCGCGGTAACACCGTAGGTGGCCCAATCCGCTGCCATGCCGGCGGCAAAACCGGCCAGGCCGATGCTCATGCCGAAACCCCGGGCGCTGCGGAATACGGCATAGCCGGCAAAGGATCCAGCCACCCCCATCGAAATCAGATTGGCGCCCCAGGTGGAAAGCCCGCCGTGGGCCATAAACAGTGCCTGAATCAATAAAGCAACCGCCGCCACAACCACGCCGAGGGTCGGCCCGAGAAGCACCGCGGCAAGTCCAGTGCCGCAGGGATGCGAGCAGCTGCCGGCTATCGGCACCGGCACCGGCATACAGGAAAGGACGAATACGACGGCGGTGATCAACCCGACCAGCGGTTTGGAGGAAAGGTCTTGAGCTGACCGGCGAGACAGGGTCCGGAGCCCGATGGCCAGAAATGGCAGCGACAGGGCATACCAGGTGGCTGCCCAGCCGAAAGGGAGGATACCTTCCGATATATGCATGGCGTACGCGCCGGATGGCAACAGCATCAAGAGCAATACAGCGAATGGTAGAAAAATGCGGCGATATGGCATGGAACGCTCCTCTTCCCGCGGTCGGAGTACGTGAGGCATCTTCCAGCCAGGTTTCCTGGCTTGGGGATCATCCCTATCCGCGCCTTCCCGGTCTTCCCAGTGGCGTTGCTGCGGATTCGGTCCCCCCGTACAGTTGCGGGGCAGCGCCGGATTAGAACCGGCTTCCCTACAGCTGGAAGCAAATGGTGGGGTCTTGTAGCACGGGCATCGTGTATTTGCAAGCCTGAACAAACGAGTCAGCAAGAGCGGGATTGCTCCCGAAATGCAGGTGGATGTAGGAGGCCAGGCAGCGCCGGTGACAATATCCTTCCAGCCCCAGCTGTTCACCCCGACGACTGGCCCGGTAGATCCGTTCGACAGATGAGGGCATGCGGCAGACCTCCGAGTAGTGGAACTCATGCCCGCGTGCCACCGTTCCGGCCGAACCGATGATCGAGTCGGACATGATCTCGACCTTCCGGTAGCCAAGGGCCTTTCGTTTTTCCAGCATTCTGGCCCGGACCGGGAAAATTCCGACAAAATCAGCACCGTCCGAAAGCCCTTCGGTCAGATAGACAAACCCCCCGCATTCGGCATAGACCGGCACATCCTGCCTAATGGCGCTGCGGATCGATTCCCTCATGGCACTGTTGGCGGCCAGCCGGGCCGCATGCAGCTCGGGGTAGCCTCCCGGCAGATAGATCCCGCTGGTGCCCGGGGGGAGAGCATCGTCTGCCAGCGGCGAAAAGAAAACGGTATCGGCGCCCGCCTCCCGCAGGAGCCGCAGGTTGTCGGGGTAGCAGAAGCAGAAGGCGGCATCCTGCGCCACCGCAATGACAGGTGGAGTCAGATTCAGGCGCTCGCTGCGGGGGGGCGCCTCCTCCTTGCTTTCAGTGTCTGAGCCGGGATACGTCGTGGCAGGACGTGTCGCTGAAAGTGTCATCAGTACATCCAGCTCCAGATGGCGTTCTGCCAGGTCAGCCAGCAGGTTTATGAACCCGGGGGGGAGCGGATTGTCGTCAGCTGTGACCAGCCCCAGATGACGCTCCGGAATGACCAGCTGTTCATTGCGGGGCAGCCAGCCGCACCAGGCGATACCGGGGCAGTGACTGGTCAGCGTTTCTTTAAGAAGCTCAGCATGGCTGTCGCTGCCGACATTATTGAATATGACGCCAGCCACCCTCACTGCCGGATCAAAACCGACAAACCCGTTTATCAGCGCGGCAGCACTGGCTGCCATGCCGCGGGCATTGACCACCAGTACCACCGGCGCACCGGTCAGGGCGGCTATCTGGGCGCTGCTGCCGGTCATCGCTTCGCTCCCCAGGCCGTCGAATAATCCCATGACTCCTTCAATGACAGCTATATCGGCAGGGCCCGAGTGGTGACAGAATGTGTCGTACACAAAAGCATCCGGGCACATCCAGGCATCCAGGTTGATGGAGGGGTGACCGGTGACGAGCCGGTGATAGCCGGGGTCTATAAAATCGGGGCCACACTTGAACGGCGCAACCCGCAGGCCGCGCCGGGTCAGGGCCGCCATGATCGCCAGGCTGATTGTGGTCTTGCCGCTGCCGCTCTGGGGAGCGGCGATCAGGAAACCGCTCACCTTCATCTCAACGACCTCCGAGATCCGCCGTACTGAAAAAACGCGATCAGGTGGAATTCGTCCTTGTCATACCCCTTGGGGAAACCGCCCACCGGACCGATCGCCCGTAGCGTGCGCAGCACTTCTTCATCGAGCACCCGCGCACCAGAGCTTTCCAGCTGCCGGATGCTTGAGATCTCGCCCCGCCGGTTAAAGGTTATCCGGACCGGCACGATCCCTTCAATACCTTTCATGGCAGCTTCCTGGGGATAGCGCCAGACCCCGTAGACCGCCCCCTCGAAACGACGCAGGAACGAGCCGAAGAGGATGTCGTCGCTGTTCAGGAAGCGGGTGTCCCCTTCGGCGATGTCGTTTTCGAATTTCCGGCGGTAGCTTTCTTCCAGCTGGGCCAGACGGGTCGCTCCCGGAAAGAGCTGCGGCCGTGGTTCTGCCGGCGGCGGCTGGGAAAGCGGAGAGCGCGGCTTCAGCAGGCTGGCTGCCGATGAGCCGGGTGCGACCGGCGACTCCCGTCGGGGCGGCTGAATCGCCGGCGGAGATTTTCCGGCAGGCTGCTCCCCCCGTGCGGGGGGAGGGACACTGCGGGGCGGACTGTCGCGCAGAGCGTCTCCGCGGGGAGCGGTTTCCCGTGCTGTGCGCTGCCGCCGGTCGGAAAGGCGGCTGGCCTGGTCAAGGCTTGGCTGCTGTTTCAATTCCGGCATCTGCTGCAGATCAATAAAAACCGGTTCCCGGGGGGGCGGGCGGCCGGCAGGCAGGTACCAGACCAGGGCGGCCACGGCACAATGCAGCAGCAGGGACAGGCCGAGCAGCCACAGAAATGAACGTTCAACAGTTCGATCGTTCATACAGCCGGGCTGCCTGCCGGGACTCTGCTGAATGCCGTCATCTTCATGGCAGACGGCCCGTGGGGACCGCTTCAAACCCCTGGTCGTAGACAAGCACCGCATCACTGGATTTATCGGTCTCGCTGCGCAGGAACGCCAGGATCTCTTTCAGACTTTCCAGGATGATCGATTCGGCCTTGGGGAATTCATGGGGATCGAGTTCCAGGGTGACGGTACTCTGGTAGTCGGTATTACGCAGGTGATTGAGAAAGCGGGTCAGGGGCAGCATTCCGTGCCCGGGCAGCAGATGCTCACGACCCTGCCCGTAATCGGAAAAGTGAATGTTCCTGATCCGGCCGGTCTCATAAAACAGGTAGAAGTCGTTGATGAAGTTGGCTTTCCCCGATCCCATGTGGGTACAGTCGAAGGTCATGAACAGGTTGTGATCCGTGATGAAGTCGATCATGTGCTGGGTGGCGGATAAAATATTCGGGTTGATCTTGAACTTCCCGACCCATGGCATGTTTTCAATGGTGACAATAACCCGGCTTCCCAGGCCGATCTCCTCCTGAAAGTCGTGAATGCTGTAGAGCCAGCGCCAGTAACTGATTTCCAGGCCCATCCAGGAGGGAGGATGAAAATTGACCAGTGGAATGTTGCATTCGGCCGCCAGCGCGACACAGCGTTTGAGGGAATCGATCGGTCCGCCCCAGCCATCAAGCGGCATGAACGGGGCATGCAGTGAGTGGATCGGGGTTATCTGCTGCAGGGATTCAATCAGTTTGACCGGGTTAATCTTCTGGAAGTCCTGGTTGATGATCAGTTCGACGCCGTCGAAACCTGATTCAGCCGACAGTTCGAATACCCGCCGGATCGGCAGGGTAAACAGGCTTCCGGTTGAGAGTGAGATCAGCATCGTATCACTCCCCGCCGGCGCTCAAGATCATCAGGGCCTGACGCTGGGCAACGCCGACCGCTTCAAGTGCCGTATGGAGTTCTTCCAGGGCGTGTTCATCCAGGGCTTCGAGGTCCAGATAGGTCGGGTCGATGCTGGCGTCAAGCTGCGCCTCATGCTCGCGCATCAGGCGCAGCCCGCTTACGATATGCCAGGCCATCAGCAGGCGTTCAGCCATCTCCACGTCAAACACCCGCAGGGAGAGCAGTTCGCGGATTCGTCCCGGCGTGTCGCTGGCGCGCCCCCCCGAGGGCAGCG
>DCNF01000072.1:0-5359 GCA_002322035.1 Geobacter sp. UBA1603 | reverse complement strand
GAGGTCAGCGTCAAGGCGCTGACCGTCGCTGAAAGGGGAATCAGGCCGTGATCACGCAGGGCAAACATGTTTCTGCTGCCGCCGAGGCGGTCGGTTTTCAGCCGTCCCATCAGGCTGAGCCCGTTGGAAAGGCCGCGCAGGCGGGTCATCAGGTTGGAATGGGCAGAGTGGCTGCCGTGCAGCAGATCGAGAGACCGCTCCCGGAAGCGGTCGGCAATCTGACCGGCCCCGGCCAGCAGCAGCTGATCGGAAAATCTGACCAGCTCGATCAGAGTCGCCGGAGCCGAGAACTCAAGGCCGCTGGCAAAGCGTTCATCCCAGTCCTGAATGCTGCCTCGCCAGTGGGGAAAACGGGGGGTTATGGCCTGATCCACCTGCAGCGAACAGGCTTCAAGCCCCTCATGCACGAGGCGGCTGTAGTGATCAAGCGCTTCATGCCCGTCAGCAGAGCCGTCATGGAGCAGCACCAGCTGGAGCGGGCAGTACGGCGAGAATTCCCTGCGGCCTCCCGGCCCAAGGGTAATAAGGGCCATATCCGGCAGAAGGCGGGCCTGTGCCCCGAGCTGGGCGGATGCCAATCGGCCGGCCACAGCGCAGATCGCCTGCAGCAGGGATTCTGCCATCCGGAAAAATGCGGGGGCCGACCGGAACACTGCCATGTGGCGGTAAAGCAGTTCAAATCCGCTTCCGGCCTGCTGGCGCGTGGCATGCACGCAATCGCCCTGCCTGATTTCCGTGCAGATCTGGTCGAGACCGGTAACACAGCGGGAATGCTCTGCCGCCAGCTCGCGGATTCTGCCGCCGCTCCGCTCAAGCAGGTGCATCGTCTGGTCAGAACGGCAGCGCGAGGTCTGCGAAAGGAGTGCTTCGCGGTAGCGCACCGTGAAGTCCACTGCCGCCCGCCAGGCGGTGATGTCATCCCCTTTGGCCAGCAGCATGCTCAAGGTTCCTCGGGGCAGTCGTGGACATCACGGGCAAGGAAACGGGCAATGCCGTTAGACGGCGGCGGAGCAGCGAGGGAAACCGCAACCATCACGGCAAGCACCAGCGGGGCGCCGATAAACGCCGAGGCGGTAGGCGGCAGGAGCGTTCCGATCAGCGGGACGGCATCGCCGAGCACCAGCGGAGCGAAGGTGACCAGAATACCGGTCAGCATACCGGCAATCACCCCCGCTGCATTGGCACGGCCCCACCAGATACCGAGCAGGAAGGCCGGGAAAATCGTATTGCCCGCCAGGGCAAAGGCCAGAGCCGCTATCTCGGCGATCATACCCCACGGCTTGAGCGCAAGGGCCATGACTGCGGCGGCGAGAATCAGGAAAAAACCTTTGGCAACGTAGACCTTGTCGCTTTCCGTTGCTCCGGGGCGGATCAGACGGGGATAGATATCGTGGGAAAAGGAGGCCGATCCGGTAATCAGCATCCCCGAAACCGTTGAGAAGGCGGCACTTATACCCCCGGCTGCCAGAAGCCCGATGACCCAGGCCGGCAGCTGGGCCATCCGCGCCGCTGTCAGCACGACCATGTCGGCTGCCAGGGGATCGGCGGAATTGAAGGGAAAGCCCGCCCGCGCCTCAAACAGGCGCGCCAGCACCCCGTAGGCCGGTGCCGACCAGTAAATCAGGGCGATAAAGAACAAGCCCCAGACCACCCCCCAGCGTGCGTCGCGAATCCCGGGGACCATGTAGAAGCGGGCCAGCACATGGGGAAGTCCCGCGGTGCCGAACATCAGAGTAAAACAGAGCGCCAGCCACTGGTAAAGCGAAACCGTGGAAAACGGTTCGGACCAGGCAAAGCCGAACTGGGTCTGCAGGTCCGTGATCGCAGCGCCATAGCCGAATTGGGGCAGCAGCCAGAAATAACCGAGCTTGCGGGCCAGGAGCATCAGCGGCAGGATAAAAGCGATGATAAGGACGAAGTACTGCATTTTCTGATTGCGGGCGACGCCGAGCGCTCCGGAGACAACCACAAACGAGACCACCAGCGAGGCGCCGATCACGACCGCCGGGGTATAGCCGATCCCGAATATCCAGGCCAGCAGCAGGGCGATCCCCTTGAACTGGGCCACCCCGTAGATGATGGTGATCGTGATCGAGATCAGGGCTGCCAGGGTGCGCGCCACTTCCGATTCGTAGCGGAAACCGACGAAGTCGGGGGCACTGTATTTACCGAACCGTCTGATCTGGCTGGCCATCAGCACCAGCAGCAGCACATATCCGCCGGTCCAGCCGACCACAAAGGCCATGGCGTAATACCCTTTGAGGTAGAACATGCCGGCCAGTCCCAGAAAACTTGCCGCGCTCATCCAGTTGCTTGCGATCGCCGCCCCGATGCCGACCCGGCCGGTGTAACCGCCGCTGAAGCCGTATTCCGAGGTTTGCCGACTGCCGGTACGCAGTCCCGAGATTATCAGAAGGGCGAACATACCGGCCACAATCGCCAGGGGAACCAGCTGAACAGGTGGATTGTACATATCAATCCCCCCTTTCGCCGCTGCGGATCCTGAAGCGGAGCGATCCGTCGAGACTTCTGGCCGCATGACGGTCCATCCAGATATTGAAGAGGATGCAAAGCAGGATGAACCAGAGCGGCAGGAATTGCCCGGTCAGCCAGAAATGCACCGGAAGGTTAAAAAAGGTGTAATCATTCAAGAGCAATGCCGAGTGATTGGTCTCCAGAAACCAGACGAAAAACTGTGATCCCGCGATGGCGGCCAGCCATCCGGCCATGACCAGCTTGATGACCCGTGTCTCGCCGCGCATGGTTGAGCCACGCGGCCGGAAAAAGCTGACACGTTTGTTCGGCTCATGCATGAGATCCCCCTTGGCCTGCTGCAGTACGGTACTGGATGAAATAGATCTGTTTGCCCTCGGCCATGAATTTGCGCATATATTTGGAAAGCGGATACCCTTCCAGGTAATGCCGGTAAGGGTCAGGAGCCAGCATATTCTCATACGCCGTCAGGGACGGCATGAAACGGGCGACATCCAGACCGTAGTCCATGAAATCGGTCGCGAAATGCAGATCTCCCCCGGGAGCCAGGTACGATGCAAGCCGGCTGACAAACGGGGCATCCACCAGCCGCCGTTTGCGGTGGCGCATTTTCGGCCAGGGATCAGGGCAGTTGATAATCACCCGACGCAGCGAATTCGGGGGGATGCAGCGTTCGAGGAACGACCTGGCTTCATCCCGAACAACACGGACATTTGTCAGCCCGGCCTGATCGACTTTTCTGGATGTTTTCAGGCAGCCTTTGTTATAGAAATCAAGGGCGATGAAGTTCCATTCCGGATGCATGCCGGCCATTTCAACCACAAAATCACCGATGCCGCAGCCGATTTCAAATACCAGCGGCCGGACCGCACCAAACAGCGTGCCCCAGTCAGGCATCTGCTCGAGCAGCTGCGGCGGCACAAACGAGGGTGATTCGATCGGGATCAGCTTCATACAATTGCTCCATACCGGAAAATCAGCATACAATACCACAGGTTGACGTCCCGTTTCACCGCTTTTTGTAGACAGCAGCAACTTTTCGGTTTAGCAGCCCTCAAGCACCGGCCACAAGGTTTTCGCTACTTTTCGTCTTAACTTTCCGATTCCGTTATGCTATAGACGTCCGACAGCGTCCGACAGGAGACAGCATGGAAATTTTCGGCGGCTTTATGGTCATGATGAGCATTATCAGCCTTTTTCTGGCCGTGGTGTGGCTGATCATGCCGTTTGTGGTCTTTGCCATCAAAGGGAAACAGGATCGGACTCTTGAGGTCCTGGAGAATATCGAAGCGCGCCTGAAAGCGCTTGAGGAGCAGGCGCGGAGCAATGGAGCACCACGCCCTGTGCCGGCAGCCAATAACGCGCCGGATGTACAAGAAACAACGGAGGAGACAGGTGATGTCACTGCTGCAGGGTAAAAAGGCACTGATCCTTGGTGTCGCCAATGATAAAAGTATTGCCTGGGCCATAGCCCGGCTGTTCCACGAGCAGGGCGCCGATCTGGTGCTGACCTATGCCGGAGAGGCGATCGAAAAGCGGGTCCGGCCGCTGGCCGATTCGATCGGAGCCGGCGTGCTGCCCTGCAACGTCACCAGCGATGAAGAGATCGACTCCCTGATGGCCGACCTGGAAACACGCTGGGGCGCCATCGATATCCTGGTTCATTCGGTCGCCTTTGCCGACAAGGAGGAACTGAAGGGGACCATTCTCTCCACAACACGCCAGGGGTTTGCCACGGCGCTTGATATCAGCGCCTATTCCTTCATCGGCCTGCTCAAGGCGGCTCACCCGCTGATGAACGGCCGTCCGTCGACAGCCTTGAGCCTTTCCTACTACGGCGCGGTCAAAGTTTTTCCCAACTACAACGTCATGGGTATTGCCAAGGCCGCCCTGGAGGCTTCGGTACGCTACCTGGCAGCCGGCGTGGGGAGTGACGGCATCCGGGTCAACGCCATTTCGGCCGGGCCGATCAAAACCCTGGCCGCCGCCGGTGTAGGGGGCTTCAACCAGATCCTCAGCACCGTGGAAGAGCGCGCACCGCTCCATCGCAACGTCACCCAGGAGGAGGTTGCCAAGGCGGCCCTCTATCTCTGCAGCGACCTGGCCAGCGGCGTCACCGGCGAAGTGCATTACGTTGACGCCGGGTATAACGTAACAGGAATTTAAGCCGGAGCCCGCCATTAAAGAGGTCCACGGCAATCTTGCTGGCCTGAAGCAGAGTCAGCTCCATTCCCTCGAACGGCTCTACCGGCGGCGCGTGCCGCCGGAGGAGTTCTGCTCCCATGACCTGGCGCTCCGCCTGGTCGAAATTTCCAGCGACATACGCCGCCAGATCGGCATCATGGTCAACCGCCTCGGCGTGATCGAGCATGTCATCGTCGGCGACGAGAAGGGGCTCCTGATCCCCGAGCTGCGCGAGTATCCACTGGGAAAATCTCCGTTGCGCGGCCTGCGCCTGATTCATACCCACCTGAAGAACGAACTGCTCAGCGAAGACGATCTGACCGACCTGTCGCTCTTGCGACTTGATCTGATGGCGGCATTACTGTTCGCCCCGGCCTCCTCCAGGATTCGCGCCCAGCTTGCCTGGGTCTCGCCCGACACCTCCGGCCAGCCTACTCAAGTCTGCGAGCCTCAGGCTCTGGAGCGGGTTGACCTTGACTGTGCCCATTTTTTTCAGGAGCTGGAGGTTGACCTTTCCAGGGCCGCCAGAAGCGGTGCCCGGGGCACTGACGCCCTGGAGCGCGCCATCCTGATCTCGGTCGCCGCGGGTATTTCCCGCCAGGATGCCGAGGATTCCATCGCCGAGTTGCGTGAACTGGCCCGCACGGCACGGGTCGAGGCCCTTGACGCCTTCATCCAGCAG